>CADCWJ010000369.1 GCA_902806365.1 uncultured Thermomicrobiales bacterium | reverse complement strand
CCCAGCCCAACGGGCAGGAGCGATGTCAGGCTGGCCTCGTCGGCGGTCGTCGCCGCAACGGCGTCGGCTTCCTTCTGGGTGCCGGCATTGAGATCCGCCGGCAACTCGACCGCGACGACCGGGAAGAACGCTACTTCCTGAAGCGTCAGGGTCTGCGTTTCGGGTGTCGTCAGGAAGTCGATCAGGGCTTTCGCGCCCTCGGCATCGGGGGCGGTCTTCGGGATCGCGAGGCCCGCCAGCGCCGGCATGTTGCCGAGCCCCTTCGGCCCCCGTGGGGCAGGGAAGGTGATGAAGTCGTCCGGTGTCTCGGTCAGGGCGTTGATCAGGCGCGCGGTGTGATCCCAGGCGACCAGCACCTCGCCGGAAAGCAGGGGATCGTCCATGTTGGAGTACGTCAGCGCCTGCGGGTTCGTCGTCGCCCAGGCGCCCTTGAACCACTCCCACATCGTGACCGCGTCGGCGCTCGCGAAGGTGGTGTTGAGCCCGCCCGTGAAGCTCGGGTAGCTGTAGCCCTGGAGGAAGCGGTGGATCAACCCGTCTTCCGCCGCCGGGAAGCCGAGAAGCTGACCGGCGTTGTCGTTCATGTTCGTGCCCCAGGCGGCTAGCTGATCGTAGGTGAGGTCGGTCTGCAGCCCTTCCTCGGTCAGCCCCTCCGGAAGGTACTCGAGGGCATCGCGGTGCGCCGCCATGATGTACATCGCCTGCATCCAGGGAATGTAGTAGACCTTGTCGGTACCGTAGCGCGCGAGCTCAAGATAGTCTGGGTTGAAACCGCGAGATTCCAGCGCGGTCGCGACATCGGTCAACTCAAGCAGCAGATCCTGCTCGACCAGCGACGAAAAATCTCCATGCAATCCACCGAGGACGCTGACCGAACCCTTGCCCGACTGAGCCTCGGCGGCGATCCGGTCCACGAATGGTCCCGGCTCTTCGGCGATGAACTCCACCGGGCGGTCGAAATCCGCCAGGATCGTGTTCCGCATCGCCTCGGATTCTTCGATCGGCACCAACTGGGTCGAGGTGAAAAGCAACGCGCCATCCTGGGCCCGCGCGGCATGGGAATGGCGGGAGCCGCCCGATGCCGCGGTCGCCATCGCGGCGCGACCAATCGCGCCACCGGCGATCATCGCCCCGGCCGCTCCAGCGGCGCTCCTGGTGGCGCGACGCCGTGAGATCGAGAAATCAAGCATCGATTGCAGACGCCGGTGATCCATGGTGGTCTCCTTCGTGACGAACGACGGCGATGTCGTCAGGACGCCGGCGAGCCGTCGCGACCCGCCTGCCCCTTGTCTTCGATTGTGTCCCAACGTGCCCGCATTCTAGCATAGGCACCCATCCCACTTGATAGGAACGCAAACGACTCACCGGAATCTCGCTGTGGGTCGGCTGCCATGAACCGGTCATGCCCGGGATTCTCTCCGGTTCGCCTCCGGACCGAGCGCGACCGGGCCAGCAGACCGAGCCCGGAACAGGTGCCAGGCGAGAAAGAGCACCGTGATCGCGAGCACGGCACCACCCAGCGCCGTCAATGTCGTCCCGATCGAGCCATCGCCAGGCTCGCCGACCGCCATGTGCACGAAGAATCCGCCGGACATCAGGGCGACCCCGAGGATGTACGTGAGCCAGGCCGCAATCTGGTGCCTCGCGGTCAGCATCGTCCGCCCGAGGTAGGTGCCGTAGAGGATGCCGATCACGTTGAGAACACCCGCGTGAGCGTGCCCGGCCCGGAAAAACTGCTCCTCGTGATCGGTCAGCCCATCGCCGCTCGACAGCATCCGCAGGAGCGAGTACCCGCCAAACATCACGCCGACCAGGAGCGCCCAGGAGATCGCCGAGAAGATGTTCTGGAGATAGGCGGCGCCGGTATCGCTGGCGTCGGCTGGAGTGGCTTTAGGGTGTCGTCGTTCATCGTTCACTGTGGGCCTCCTTCACATGTTCGTCGATGCCCTGGCCGGCTCGATCACGCCGCATGGAAGCGGGTGACTGGTCGCCCGCGTCCTTTTGCTGCCCGCACGTAGCCACTCCTTGCGTTGGTCGAGCTGGATCTCCGGGGTCGCCCGTCTGATGCTACTGGTCACTCGTCGATCGGCTGGAGCAGAAAGGCCCGAGCCCAGGGTTGGCGATCCGCGGCATCCGCCGCCTGGATCGAGGCCGCCACGGTCAGCATCATGCCGGTCGCGAAGAACCGGCGCACCGCCTCAGGATCGGCACCACTCGCCTCGCGGACCCAGGTAAACATCGTGTCCAGCCAGCGATGGGTGGCGGCCCGGATCTCTGGATCTTCGGCCGAGCTGCATGACTGGAGCACGAGACGCAGACCGTGGACGTCGCGGACAAGCCCCAGATAGGGCATCCCTATCGCCTCCAGCCGGCTCAGGGGGTCGGTCGCCCGGCCCAGTCGCTCCGCTTCGTCGAGGCCGCTTTGCCAGGTCGCCATGACCTGGTCGCCGACATGCTCGACCGCCGCCAGGAAAAGCGCCTTCTTGGTGCCGAAAAGCCGCATCACGTACGGCTGCGAAATGCCGGCCCGGGTCGCGATCGTCTCGGTCGACGCCCCGTGGAGCCCATAGGTCGCAAACTCGATGATGGCGGCCGCGATAACCTCCTCGCGCCGCTGGCCGGCGGTGCGTCGCTTCGCGGACGCAATCATGTCGGAATCGCCGCCCTCGACCACCGGTCCTGCTCCTCTCCCGCACTCCCGTCTGCGATCTCACTCTGACGGTATAGTAGTGATTGAACAATACCATATCGTGAGTTGGGCGAGTTTGGCAAACCCCTCATGTGCCGCAATACTGGACCTTCATCAAGACGGTCATCGTCTTCACGCATCGTTCACTGGGGAGGATCGTCGTGCCGCGTTTTCATCACCGCCCGCTCCCGGATCACTCCGCGCTTCTCGCCGGGAGCCGGCCGGCGGACGACGCGGCTTTCGCCTCCAAGCTGCTCCAGATCTGGTTCAATCGAACCGACGAGGCGTGGCGCGATCCGGCGCCGCACTACCACACCGCAAGCGACGAGGCCTTTATCGTGCTCAAGGGCGCGATCATCGTCGAGGTGGAGGGTGAGCGAATCCGGGTCGCGGAGGACGAGCTCTGCGCGTTCCCGGCGGGGGTGATGCACTCGGTGGTTGATGTCGAGCCGCCAGTCGAATCCCTGATCGAGTCGCTGACGATCCGCGCGCCGTCGGTCAGCGACAAGGTGTACGTTGAAGCGGTCGCGATGGGCGCCGCTGACAGGGAGCGGGATCGACCATGAGCGAATCCAGCCGTGCGTTCGGCGCCGCTGATCGACGTGCCACGGCGCCAGACGCTGGCTGGCCGGTGGACCGCCCGGCCTACGAGACACTGGCCGCCGCGGTCCAGGGCGAGGCCAGCCGCTGGAATGTGCCGGGCGTCGCCGCCGCGGTCCTGCATCACGCCGGCATCGAGGCCACCTCGGCCGGGCTGACGAGCCTGACCGTGAAGCGGCCCGTGACCGATGACACGATCTTCCAGATCGGCTCCATCTCGAAGGTCTTTACCGCCACGCTCGTGATGCAGCT
>CADCWJ010000368.1 GCA_902806365.1 uncultured Thermomicrobiales bacterium | reverse complement strand
CGACGACCAGCAGGGGCACCGAGCCCACCAGCGACCCTATCTGGATCGCGATCATCTGCCGCATGAAGCCGAACGGGCGAATCAGGTCACTTGCCACCCGACCGGTGACGATGCGCTCCTCGATGTTGAAGGCAATGGAGGTGGGCAGGAAGAACCGGTGCAATGAGGAAATGGTGAGGTAAACCAGCAGGGTGTCCGCCGGAATGCCTTCCACCGAGGCGCGCCCGTCGTACACCGCCGTCCAGACGACACGGAGCAGATAAAGCTGGAACATCAGGATCATGAGCCAGCTGACCATCCGGAAACGGTAGACCTGGAACTGACGTGCCGAGATCCGGATCAGCTCGCGCCAAGCCGGATGCGGCAAGAATGCGGCGATCACGCGGTGACCGCCTTCGCCTCGTAGATCTCGCGGATGATCCCTTCCATCTCCGGCTCGCGGACCGCGATGTCGACCACCGGTGCCCGTGCCGAGAATTCCGCGATCACGGTTGCGACCGGGACCACGAGCGGATCGACCTGGAACGATGCCTTGAACTCCTCGGCTGAAAGAACGGCCACGCCGCCCGGCGGGTCGCGCGTGATCTCCCGCAATGCGTTGACGCCATCTCCGGAGACAGTGATATCCAGCAGGCGGTGTGGCGCATACCGGCGACGCAGGTCGTCCACCGGCCCATCGAACAGCACCTTTCCCTGATCGATGATCAGGATTCGCTTGCAGAGGCGCTCGACATCGTCGAGATCGTGCGTCGTCAACAGCACGGTCGTCTTCCGCGTCCGGTTGACTTCCTCGATGAACCCGCGCATTCGCTCCTTGGCGACGATATCGAGCCCGACCGTCGGCTCGTCGAGAAAGAGAATCGGCGGCTCGTAGAGGACCGCCGCCGCCAGATCACCACGCATCCGCTGTCCGAGGCTCAGTTGGCGCACCGGTGTCGCCAAAAAGTCCTTCATGCCCAGCAGCTCGACCAGCATCTCCAGCGTCTGCCGGAACCGCGCTTCGGGAACGCGGTACATCTTGCCGATCAGCCGGAACGACTCGTCGAGCGGCAGGTCCCACCAGAGCTGGCTGCGCTGCCCGAACACGACGCCAATGTTCATCGCGTTCGTCTCGCGATCGTCCCACGGCACGACTCCGGCGACCGTGGCGGTGCCGCTCGTTGGAACGAGGATCCCCGTCAGCATCTTGATCGTCGTCGATTTGCCGGCTCCGTTCGGCCCGAGGTAGCCGACGATCTCGCCCTCGTCGACGCTCAGGCTGACGCCATCGACGGCGACCGTGCGATCCTTCTGACGCGTCACCAGCGTCCGAACCGGCGCGAACCTGCCCTCGGCTCGCCTTGTCCGCTCGAAGACCTTGACCAGGTCGTGCGCCTCGATGATCGCCATGGTTTCAGGCTCCCCTGCGTCTTGCGGATACGTGCCTGCCCGCAGCCCCTCCTGACAGTCGAACTGTCAGGTGCACGCGACAGACTCGCGATGGACGCCCCGCCCGGCGCCCAACACGGTACGTCCGCGGAAGATGTGACCGGCTCGTCCGGATTACGTGATTTCACGTATGGGCGCCACCTGACCAATCTGTACACTACCCGTGGGCCCCTTAACCAGCATTGTGCATCCTGCTCGTCCCGGCGTCGTCCGGGTGCGGCAAGGTGTCCTTTTCTCATGTTCCGGCTACCAGCAGAATGGAGGCCCCGTATGAGCGCCCTCGACCGCGATCCCGGCACCAGCCGTGCCGATGTATCACCTGTGCGGTTCACGCGGCGCGCCATGGTTCAGGGGACGGGACTGGCTGCCGCCACCCTGACGCTGGCCGGAGCCCAACTGAACACAAGCGATCGCCATGCCCACGCCACGATCCAGATTGACGCGACGCCGCCCGTGCCCGATCTTGCGCCGGCCGGCCCGGCGGGTGAGACGATTGCCGAGCGTGCCGCCCTGCTGGACTACGATGCCGCCAGGATCTTTTCGTTCGTCGCCAGCGAGATCCATTACGAGCCTTACGCCGGAATCCTGCGTGGCGCCCGGGGCACGCTCTGGGCACGTGCCGGGAACTCCGCCGACCAGGCGATGCTGCTCAGCGAGCTCCTGACGGCCTCCGCGATCGACCATCGCTTCGCGATCGGTGAGTTGTCGCCGGAGGGCGCGGCGCGCGTCGCGGCCCTGGTGGCGCCGAGCGCGGCAGAGGTCAGGGCCACCTATGACGCGGCCCTGACAGCCTCGCTGAACAACGGAGGAGCGTCTGCGGACGGCGCCCCGGCCACGCCACCACCGCTGACGGCCGATGAGCAGGCCGCCATCGATGACATGGTCCGGCAATCGGAGGAGCTCCGTGATCGGGCAGCGCTGTTGCTCGACGCAACGGTCTCCTCAGTCAGCGAGGCGCTGACCAGGACCAACGTCAGCTTGCCGCCAGTTGCGGTGGGCAGTATTCCCGATTGGGAGCGGACCGCTCATGTCTGGATCCAGGTGCCGGACGGACCGACCTGGACCGACCTGGACCCGACGATCCCGGATGCGGGACCGAACGCTGTGCTCACTACTCCCGCCTCCACTCCCGAGAGCTTGCCGGAGGATTTCGTTCACATCGTCCGGATCAGGCTGGTTGTCGAGGAAGCGGTCGGTGGCACACCCCAACGACGCGACGTATTGTCCTATGAAGCTCCCGGGCACCGGTTGATCAATACCCCGATCGCGATTGCGATGACCCGCCCGTCGGACATGGCGGGTGTCGGCGTGACGATCAACGATCTCTTCTCCGGAACCGTGACCTTTCAGCCATGCCTGATCGCTGGCCCCGACACGGTCACCGCCACGGCATCGATCGTATTTGGAGCCGGGGAAGGGTCTGGCGTGATCGGGGTGCTGGATGACCCCAGCAGTGCCGGCTTGAAGGATGGCGAAACCATCGGCGTCTGGCTCGTTGCCGAGGTCGTGAGTCCGGATAGTGCACCGATACTCGTCGAGCGGACGCTGCTGGATCGGGCAGGTTTCGCCGCGCGCGCCAGCGGTGTCATCGACCTGTCGGCCATTGCCCCGCTGGCGTTCGTTCCCGACCAGAAGGGTCAGCAGACGATCCCCGAGCTGGCCGGTCTCACCCTGATCGCGGTGGACGTGGCCCGGCTGCCGTCGCTCTTCGCGGTTCGCGATGCGCTCAGTGCCGATCTCTTCGGCCAGCTTCATTTGTTCGGACCGTCGATTGCCACCCTCCGGAACTCCCTCCAGTTCGAGCATGGACTGGCATCGGGATATGACAGTCTTCCCGCAGGTCCGAATCTCGTCGCCTTCACGGTCAGCCAGGTCGATCCCGCCGACGAGCAGTCCGGCCTGGATGTGACCGCCGACCTGCTCGTCCAGAACCAGCGAATCATTGCCCTCGGCGATGTTGCGTCGCCGCTCGACGACCTTGGGCCGTACTTGGTCACCGGGGCGCTGAACCAGATCGCAGAGCAAATCCTGATGGAGCCGCTGGTGGCATCGGGCGATGCCTCTCCTGCCAACCTGGTACGTCCCACGATCGGCACGATTTTCGAGGAAGCGAGACGCGCCGGGGTACCGCTTGCCGCGGTGACAACGGCTGATCAGCTTGCCGGACTTGCCCACTCCGAAGACGCGCTTGCACGAATCCGGGCGGCGGTCGATCAAAATTTCGTGGTGGTGGTTCCCGAAGCCGCGGCCACGATCGGTGACGTCCAGGTATCCGGATGGTGGCTGGTCGATCCGGTGAGCGGTCGGACATGGGACCAGACCGAATCGGGACGTGGCTTTGCCGGTGGGCGTATCATCCCCCGTTCCTCGCTGGCCCGGGCGGATGTCAGCTACGCCAAGCTTCTCAATAACGTCCGTGTGTGGGCGGCTCCGTATGCGGCACTTGGCCGGTGCATCGGAATCGTGATCGCGGCCGCGGTGAGCGTTAGTGACTACACCAGTACCGGGAACGTGGTCAACTCGGCGATCGAAACGTTCAAGAACGTCAATCCCACCGATGCCAGGAATTGCGTTTGATGCCGGCTCTCCGGAATCATGCGTGAAGGGTGATCCAATGCGCCAGACGGCATCGCGACATGTGGGCTGCGCCCGAATCATTCACCTGACGCTCGTGGCGCTGGTGCTCCTCAGCCTGCTCGGGACGACCGCAGGCATCACCATCGCTCAGGGATCGACTCCGGCGCCCCCGGCTGGCTGCCTTGTCGCGATGGAGCCCAATGATCAGCCGTCCGATGCCGTCGAGCTTCCACCTGGCGCCTCGTGCGCCAGCGCCGGAAATGCCGCCAGCGGCCAGGATCTCTACCGGTGGACGGTATCCGAGGCGGATGCCGCGCGGCGATGGACAATTTCCATCACCGCGATCGCGGGTCAGGCTGCCGCGCTGGAGGTCTACACCGTCGAGACCGATGCGGCCGGGACTATTGTCGCGGCGACCAAGCTCCTCTCCTCGACTGGAGGCGTCGATCAGCCGGTCAGCCATCAGAATCTGATCTGGGCTCCGGGCACCTACTACGTCGGCGTCGCCTCCAGCGGCCCCGGCCCGTACCAGCTCGCGATCACGATGGGCGATCCGCTCCCCGGTACCGTTGACCCTGCGGCGGAGGTCCGTGGTGCGTTCGCCGTCGCGGGCACGGCGGAGCCAGCCGCCGTCGTCACCTGGGCCCTCGACGAAGCGGACGCCGGATCCCACTGGACCCTCCAGCTCCAGGGCAGTGTCGCAGTTGGGCTGCGACTCGAGATGGCCAATACTGCCGGCGAAACGGTGCTTGCCGCGCAGGTTGGTCCGAACGGCATCGCGCGGATTCCCGACCTCGGGCTTCCGGCCGGCGCGTACACGATCTCGGTGAGGTCGGACTCCGGGACTCCCCAGTCGTGGATGCTCAGCACCACCGCGGGTGATCCCCTCCAGGCCAGTCGGGAGAACGAACCCAACGAGACCGCCGACCTCGCGATGCCGGTTCCCCTGACTGGTGACGGTGCCGCAATCACCGGCCGCCTCGCCACCATCGCGGCGAAGGACACCACCGACGTGGATCGCTACCGGCTCGCGATCGGTCCCGATCACGCTGGCCGATTGCTGGATATCCGGGGCATCTGGCAGGGGGGAAGTACCCGCAAGCTGTGCCTGCTCGACAGCCTGGACCAGGAGCTTCGCTGCGCTGGCGGCGAGGGCGGGCTTGCGATGCCCGATCTCGTGCTGCCCGAAGGCGACTTTTATCTGACCGTCAGCGGCGCCCCTGCTCCAGACGACGCCTATACGCTACGAGTCGACGTGACCGGAAAGGCGACCGCCCATTTCGAAGCCGAGCCAAACAACGATCCGGGTCACGCCAATCCGATGACCCAAAGTGGCGATGGTTTTTCGATCGCCGGACGGTTCAACGGCGCCGAATCCGACATCTACCGGATCACGGTGACGGGTGAACCCCAACTCTGGATGATCGAGGCAATGGGACCAGGGGTCATCGTCAGGATGCTGGGGTTCCTTGCCGATTCCGGCAATGCCAGGGGACAAAATGTCGACGGCACCGCCGCCCTCTACGACATCTTCCTCGTCCCTGGCGATCACCTGATCCAGGTGACTGGCGAGAACATCGACTACACGCTGAACGCAACACCGCTTGGCCCACCCGATCCACTCGCAGAGCGGGAGCCGAACGACGCGCTCGATCGATCCGAACCGATGCTCCCGCTGGAGCGATGGACCGGGCGGCTGGTCGAGCCGGCGGATGCGGACATCTACCGCTTTGCCCTGCAGAGCACCACCTACCTGCGAATCACCGTCGATGTGCCAGCGGACGGCGCGATCGGGATGAGGCTGACGATGGAGCAGGAAGAGATCGTCAGCCTCCAGCGACCCGAGCTGGGGCAGGCCCTGCGTTATGACGGCTGGCTTCAGCCGGGCGATTACGCGATCTGGCTGTCGACGCTCACACCCAGCATGGAGCGCTACGCGGTCACGGTTGAACCGCTCGATCCCTTCACGCTGCCGGAGGATCTGGAACCGAACAATCGGGACACGCAGGCCAGGTCGATGCCAGCGTCCCTCAGCGTCAGCGGGATCATCGATCCACTCGCGGGTGGCGGCGACATCGACTGGTACATCCTGCCGCCGCTGGATGCCGCAACCCAGGTCGCGATCGACTACACCCCCGAAATGACGGTTCAGATGATGATCCCCGGCGATGGTGTAACCCACTCGGTCAGCGTGCCGGTGACCGCCGGGGTCGTGGCCGGTGGCGCGATCGCCGATCTTCCGGCTGATACGCCGGTTGCGATTGGCATCTTCGGTGGGACAGGGCCATACGATCTCTCGGTGAGGTTGGGTGCAGACGGACGTCCAGTCCCATCGTCCGGGACTCCGGCGGCGGGAACCAGCCCCGTCACCATTGCGCTCGATGTCGGTGATGATCCGGTAGCGGCATACTGGAGTGAAGGCCAGCGCATCGACGCGTCGGTAACGCTCGCCAACACGGGGGCGGCATCGGTCGACCTCACCCTTGACGCCTTGACCGGTCAGCCGGAGTGGTCCGTCCAGTTCGATCCGCCATCGTTGACGCTCGGGGCGGGCGAGACAATCACCGTGCCTCTGGCTATCCACCTTTCTCCGGATGCATGGGCCGATCAGCCCGTGTTCGTTGCGGTGCGCGCCAGGCGAACCGCCGACGAGGCAACGGCACTGGCAACGGCGATGGCGTTCGTTACCCCAGGCCGGGAGGCGCCTCCGCTCAATGCCGAGCGTTGGAACCCTCTGCCAGATCAGCTTCTGGGCAGTCTCGACGTGGCATGGAGCGGGTTGGGCGCCACCCCTGTCGCGGTCGACGATGCCAGCGCGATCACGCAGGCTCCGCTCTACGATCAGTTGACGACGCTCGGGTATGGCTGGTCGACGGATGTGGCGTCGCTTCCTCAAGAGCTGACGGTGGACCTTGCGACCGATGATCCCGTCCCGGTCAGCGGGATCGCGATTTACCCTCCAGGCGTTGAGCCCACGTCCGGTAGCCAGGTCCGCGGCTTTGAGCTGGAGCTCTCGCTCGATGGACAGGTCTTTACACCGGCGCTTGCGGGAGAACTGAGCGTGATCGCCAGCGAGCAATCATTCGTTCTCGCTGCGCCAATGGACGCCCGGTTCGCCCGGCTCCGGATTGTTTCCGCCCAGTCACCCAGCGCCTCACGGGTGACGATGGGCGAGTGGAAGGTGATCGCCGACCCCGGTTGGACTCCGCCTCAGCAACTCAACTTGATGGAACCCGCCGCCGGTGGGCACATCGTCGATGTCCAGCCACCACCCGCCAATCCGCTGGACCGGCAGCGCCCGCTGACACGCGATCAACCCGAGGAGCTTCCAGCCACGGTTTCGGTCGCGCCCGGAGACTCCGTGAGCTGGATTGCAGGATTCCATCACAATCGCGCTGCCCAGATCACCTCGCTCACCTGGGTCGACCCTCCCGCGAGCGATCCCGCCCTTCGCTTCGACCAAGTTACTGTCGAGGTGAGCACCGGTTCCCCCACCGGCCCGTGGCTCCCGCTCGCTGAATGGTCCCTTGAGCGCGATGCATCGGGTGACGCCACGCTCGACCTGGACCAGCCGGCCTGGGCACGGTTCGTCCGGTTCACCGGGGTGACGACCATCGAGGCCCCGTCGACACCGGAGGCCGCACCGAGGAACCTCGACTGGCAGTTCCCCGATCGGATCGAAATCCGGGAGTTGGCGCCAGACGGTACCTATCGCTCCATTCTCGGCGAGTGGGGCGGATACCGGCAGGCAGCGATCCGTGAACAATTGACGAACCCGGAACCGATTCCGCTCGATGCCGATGCCGGGAACGATGCCGCCAGCGCAACCCTCCTGCCACTCGGGACACGCTACGCGGACACCGCCGCCGTCGCGGCTGATGAAGACTGGTACCGAGTGACGATCCCCGGCGATTCCCAGATACTTACCGTGAGCCTGTCTGGAGAGCCCGCTTTGGGCGTCAGCGCGTCGCTTTTCGACGCCATGAACAACGAAATATCCCTGGAGCGGCAAGCGGGCAATGGCGCGGACCACGTATTCACGGCAACCGTCGAACCGGGCGCGGACTACCTGCTCCGGGTCACCCAGCCGCCCACCTCCGTCATCATTGCCTTCGACACCAACTTCAGTATTGGCCCTTTCGAGTCGTCCGTGTTTCAGGGGTTGAACCGCTTTGCGGGCGACATCCTCAAAGGCCGCGAAACGGCGAACGTGCTCCCGTTCGGTGCCGAACTGTTGTTG
>CADCWJ010000367.1 GCA_902806365.1 uncultured Thermomicrobiales bacterium | reverse complement strand
CGCCGCGCTCGATGACACCGAGCCGGATCGCGAGCAGCGCGACCGGCAGCAGCAGGAGGGCCCACAACGCGTTCGCGATGGTGGCGATGCCCGCGTAGATCATCGCCATCGAAAGGTAGCCGGAGTTGCGGGTGTAGCGGAACGGCCCTTCCGTGGCTACGCGCGACGACGGCTTGTAGGGGCTGGCCGGCGTGTCGGCTTGTCGCAAGGCCCTTTCGAACCAGCCCAGGAGCAGCACCCCTCCGCTGAGCATTGGCAACCCGAGGCCGCGCGCCATCTTGCGTGGCAGGAAGCTTATCGGGAACCTCCTGCCCAGCAGCAGGCCGAAGATCAGGGTACCCAGGTAGATGAGGGGAGGAGGCGCGAGGACCCCCGCCTTATCTTGCTCGTCGCTGGGCATAGGCATCGTCCTCCTCACTGGCCAAGATCAGGTCGGCAACTCGGAGCATGATGCCATCTGCCGAAGCCCGGTGCGAATCTCCATGAGCACTCGAGCTTCCGAGAACCCTGTACACCGCAAGCCAAGTTTCCGCTAGTCTCCGTTCTCGGAAACCGGTTTTCTGGCATGAGGTCTTCTCGGAAACCAATGGGACAAGGAGAAGGCCGGGGACGGTGGCGGATGGGTTCGTGCTGAACGCAGAGGTCGACGCGACGCCCGTGGTGTCAACGCCGTCCTCAGGCGTCCCACACGCCGCCGAGATCATCGCGCCGCCCGTCACACGAGGCGGATGACCAGCCGGCGGGAGCCGTGGACCGGCGCTGTGACAAGGCCCTCAGGCACCGGCGATGACCTCGTGGATCGCTTCGATGACGGCGTCAGGTCGTTCGACGTGGACGTTGTGGGTGGTGTCCGGCACGGTGATCAGCTCGGCGCCGGGCACGCTCGCGGCGAACTCGGCCTCGGCCTGCGGCCAGATGCGGTTGTACGCCTCGACCGCTTCCGCCAGCGATGCCGGCATGTCTTCGGGAATCGGGTCGTTCCCGCCCCGAACGATGACGGTGAACGGGACCGCCGGAAGCGGCGGGGCGGCCTCGATCTCGTCGAACAAGACATCGAAGTCGTAGGCCTCGAGCTCATAGTCGGGTGGTGGGTCCTGCAGATAGGACGCCGGGTGCCGCTGCTGGTCGATGATCATCTCCCACTGCTGGGGGGCGAGCAGCGTCCTGTGGACTGGCATCGGGGAGTCCACCGTGACCAGTGCGATGACCTGGTCGGGGTAGGTGCGGGCGTAGAGGACGTTGAGCGGTCCGCCGAGGGAATGCCCGACGAGGACGTACGGGCCCGGCACCTCGGCGGCGGCCAGCAGGTCGTGCAGCTCGGTGATCACATCGGCGGGATCGCGTGGCATCGGCGCGGGGTCGCTGCGTCCCGGCAGGGGCTCGGCGGGGGCCGCGGCGATCGTCCCGTCGGCGCTCGTCTTCGTGAGGAGTATCGATCCCGGTCGGTCGTACGAGCAGACCCGATTCGTCTCGGCCAGTCCCGGTTGGACCGCCGGCGGATGCGTTTCGGCGATGTTCCAGATGTCGTTGGCGTTGAGGAATCCGGACTGCAGGATCACTGTCGGGCTGCCGGTGCCGCGGCACTCCATATATATCTCGCGACCCCCGCCGATGTCGACCAGGCCGGCGAAATCATCTTCGCTCTCAGACTCCTCGACCGCGGCGGCCTGCGTCGTCTCGCTAGGCTCGGACGACGCAGAGGTGTCGGAACTGCTGCTGCTGCCGCTGCATCCTGCTGCTGCGATGAGCGCGAGGGCGACGATGGTGATGCGAATCAAGCGCACAGAGAGCCCCACCTTGATTGCATCACAATCTCCTATTAGCCGGTACTAAGGCCACTATACACAGAGGTGTAGCCCGGCGCCTGCTTATGCCCAGACAACCCATAGTAGGGAGCGACCTGCCTCTATTCACCGACCTTCCGAGAGCAAGTGTTCTCGGAAACTCCTATTCAGCTTAGAGAATCTTTATCCAATAGGACCGGGGCGAGGCCCCGGTCGCATACCCCTGTAGGACCGGGGCTTCAGAGTAGAAGACGACGTTACCACCGGGCCGGGGCTATCATGGTCCCGGCACCTT
>CADCWJ010000366.1 GCA_902806365.1 uncultured Thermomicrobiales bacterium | reverse complement strand
TTTCCGCCGCGCTCAGCATGTCGTAATCGGTAAGGCTGAAATAGAGCGATGCGACCATCGGCCCGAGATAGAACAGCAGCAGTCCGAGGATGACGGGAAGCATGAAGATGTAACAATCGATCGCCTCGCGCGTACGCCCGGTGATCCTCCGGCGCTTCGCGATCGTCAGCGATCCGTATCTGGAATCGGCTTCAACGGTGTGGGCCAACGCGCACCTCGCTTGCTGGGTTGAGCGGAAACATCGCCAGTCCGGCGGGGGGACAGCCCATCCGGATCGACAGCCGCCGTGCCCCATCCATAAGAACCGAAAGCAACGCCGGAATGCGGTCGCGCGTAAATCTCGGTTCGGGAACCGAGATGCTCATCGCCGCGATGACCTCGGCTTCGACCCCCAGGATCGGGGCCGCAAGGCACTTCACGCCGACCGTCGACTCGCCGTCGTCGGTGGCATACCCGCGCGTTCTCGTTTCGGCCAATCGTTGTACGAACGCTTCGCGATCTGTCACTGTCCGTTCGGTGAGACGCGGCAGATCCTGACCAGATGGATACAGGGTCTCGAGCTCACCGCTGGTCAGGGACGCGAGCAACATCTTCCCGACACCGGTCCCGTGTGCCGGGATCATCCTTCCCACCATCGAGACCATCCGCATGTGCCCACCTCCCTCCTCCTTGGCGACATACAGCACGTCCGTGCCCCGCAGTACGGCGAGATGCACCGTCTCGTCGCACGCTCTCGAAACCTCGCGCACGATCTCCGAGCCCTGCTGAGCCAGGCTGAGGTTCGCGAGGTAAGCGGAACCGAGCGTCGCGACCCGGGGTCCAAGGCGATATCTGCCGCTGTCGGCTGATGTCTCCAGGAAGTGCCGCTGCTGCAGGGTTCGAAGCAGTGCCAGCGAGCTGCTCTTGGGCCACCCGGTACGCTCACAGACATCGGTAAGCGTCAGGCCATCAAGGTGCTCGGCAAACATTTCCAGGAGATCGAGCGCTCGATCCGCGGACTTGACGGCAACGGCATGGATCACCGCATCATCCCTGTTCACATACGTGAACACTGATTTTCATCATGAACTGCGGCTAGTCTAAACATGCCGGGAATCCCCTGTCAACACGTAACGCGAGCCCGTTACGCGCGAGACAGCGAGGACATCGAGGTGGCTCCGAGGGGTCCGGTATCCAAGCGTCTGGTGCGACAGGAGGATATTGTGCCAAGGCTCCCGGGCCTGGGACGTCTGCCGGAGGGGCGACAAGCCTAGCCGGCCGTCGTGGCACTCCTCCGGCTTCTACGTCGCAATGGACCGGAGATGCGTCTTGCGCTTGGCAAACGCCAGCTCGATCGGATTCAGGTCGGGCGAATAGGCGGGCAGGAAGCGCAGCGCACACCCGGCCGCCGCGACCACGTCCCGCGCCGCCACCGTGCGGTGGACGCTCAGAT
>CADCWJ010000365.1 GCA_902806365.1 uncultured Thermomicrobiales bacterium | reverse complement strand
CCGACGCCCGAACCGAATCGATGGGCCGATCACCGCCTCGAAGCCTGCCCGGAATGTCACGGGCCGCTGACCCGGACCAATCAGACGCGGACCCGGATCACCGAGGACATCCCCGAGTCCATCACTCCCGCCGTCACCGAGCACGCGATCCATCGCGACTGGTGCCCGCCCTCCCCGAAGGCCGTCGAGCCGGTCGTCGCCGACCCCCTGCCCGGGGCCACGCTCGGCAATCGCACCCTGGTCCTCGCGGCCTGGCTCCATTATGGGCTGGGCAACACCCTCTCGCAGGTCGTCGCCGTCTTCAACCATCACCTGAGCTTCAAGGTCACCCCCGGCGGCCTGATCCAGGCCTGGTACCGGCTCCAGGCGATCCTCTTCGCCTGGTATCTGGAGATCCAGGCCCAGGCGTTGGGTTCGGCCGCCCTGCACGCCGACGAGACCGGCTGGCGGGTCAACGGCAAGACCCACTGGCTGTGGTGCTTCACGACGACCGATCTGACCTACTTCATGATCGACCGGGGTCGGGGCAGCCCGGCGTTGGCGGAGTTCTTCAAGGACGAGTTCGCCGGGACGTTGGTCACCGACTTCCGGGGGGCCTACGACGCGGTCGCCTGCGCGCGGAAGCAGAAATGCCTGGTTCATCTGCTTCGCGAGTTGAAGACGGTGGAGAAGTACGGCCGTCCCGGGCCGAGCTGGGCGGGGTTCGCCAAGAAGCTGCGACGCCTGCTGGGAGACGCGATCCGGCTCAAGAGACGCGAGGAGGTCCCCGCCGAGGAATACGCATCGCGGCGTGCGCGATTGGGCGTCCGCCTGGACGAGTTGATTGCCACGGATTGGGAGGACAAGGACGCCAAGCGGTTGATCAAACGATTGCGGCGGCATCGCGACGAGTTGCTGACGTTCCTGGACGAGCCGGAGGTCCCGTTCGACAATAACCACGGCGAGCGAGCGATCCGGCCCGCGGTGATGATCCGCAAGAACAGCTTCGGCAACCGAAGCGATCGTGGGGCCGATACCCAGGCGGTGCTGATGAGTGTCTACCGGACGCTCCAGCAGCGTGGCCATGCCCCGCTGAAGACGGTGGTCGATGCGCTCACGACCTACCTCAAGACCGGGAAGCTACCCCCACTACCGCTCAAGGTCATTGCAGCCGGCTAAAGCCTTACGAATTACTAAATTTGCTGCTTCTCACGGATTTCGTGGAGGGAATCGTGGGTTCAGGTGAGTCGGGTCGTGGGCTCGGCTATGCTGACGGGCGGTGATCTCCCTCGGCGGCGAACGGCAGGAGACACGTCATGCCGGTGGCCGAACGCTCTTCCCGGCCAATCCGGGGGCACAGGACGATCTGCATCCCCTGCTCGCAGCACGAGTACGAGCTGGCCGTCGATGTCCCCGAGGCGTTCCGCAAGCTCCTGGATCGACACATCGAAGCGACACCAGAACTCTTTCCGCCGGGGATTGAGAGGGGCTACCGCAT
>CADCWJ010000364.1 GCA_902806365.1 uncultured Thermomicrobiales bacterium | reverse complement strand
CTACGGTGGCACGCACCTGATCACCAATGGGCTGATCGACCAGTTCGGGCCCCGACGCGTGATCGATACCCCGATCTCCGAGAACGGGTTTACCGGCACCGCGATCGGGATGGCGATGGCCGGGATGAAACCGATCGTCGAGATGATGACCTGGAACTTCTCGTTCCAGGCGGCGGATCAGATCATCCAGAACGCCGCCAAGATCCGCTACTTCTCCGGTGGGCAGGTCTCGATCCCGCTCGTGATCCGGGGGCCAAACGGGGGCGGGGTCCAGCTCTCCGCCCAGCATACGCACAGCCTCGAAGGCTTCTACGGGCATTTCCCCGGGCTCAAGGTCGTCTCGCCTTCCACGCCGGAAGACGTCAAGGGCATGATGCTGACCGCGATCCGCGATCCCGACCCGGTAATCTTCCTTGAGGCCGGCGCGCTCTACGGGACGAAGGGTGAGGTTCCGGACGGCGACTACACCGTCGAGTTCGGCAAGGCGCGCGTGGCCCGGGAGGGATCGGACGTCACGCTGGTGGGCTATGGCCGCCAGGTCAACCTCCTGCTCCGGATCGCCGACAAGCTCGCCAATGGTGACGGGGAGAAGATCGATGCCGAGGTGATCGACCTGCGCTCGATCCGCCCCTTCGATGGCGATACGATTGTGGCCTCGGTCCGCAAGACGCACCGCGCCGTCGTCGTCCAGGAGCAATGGCGCTGGTTCAGTGTTGCCAGCGAGGTGGCGGCGATCATCCAGGAGCAGGCGTTCGACGAACTCGATGCGCCGGTGGCGCGGGTCAGTGGCGCCGAGACTCCCGCACCGTATGCACGAAATCTTGAGATCGCGGCGTTCCCCAGCGAGCAGCAGGTTATTGATGCGGTGCGCGGGGTCTTGTATCTGGAACAGGCCGCCAGATCGGCCTGAGCTGGCTCATGAAGGATAACGAATGGCAACGGTGATCATGCCCAAGATGGGCGACGCCATGGAAGAAGGCACGCTTCTGAAGTGGCTGAAGAGCGCCGGTGAAGAGGTGGCAGAGGGCGATCCGATCGCGGAGATCGAGACCGACAAGGTGACCCTCGAGATCGAAGCACCGGAAGCCGGGTTCCTGACCAACACATTGGTCGAGGAAGGGGCGGTCGTCCCGATCGGAACGGCAGTCGCCACGATCGGCGCCGAGAGCGAGGTGGGCGCTCCGGCCGAAACCACTGGCGGCGAGGAGAAAGCGGCCGAGGTCGATGTGGCGGACGTCGCCGATCAGGTCGACGAAGCCGCGGTCGTGGAAGAAGTCGAGCGGACACCCGAGCCCAGGGATGCCGACGAACCGGCTCCGGCGGACGCACCGGCCGGGTCACCGGCGAGTGCCGGAACGCCGGTGATCGCGGCCTCGGCGGAAGCCGACTCGGCCCCGTCGACCGCTGGTGTGGGCTCCAGGGTCCAGGTCGCCGATCGCCAGCCCGCCGAGCGGATCCGGGCCTCCCCGCTCGTGAAGCGGCTTGCCGAGGAGCACGAGATCGATCTCTCCCAGGTAACGGGCACCGGCCCCGGCGGGCGGATCGTCAAGAACGACATCAACGACTTCGTGACGGGCGCCAAACCGGCGCCGAAGGCAGCTGCCCCGGCGGACCAGGCGCCGCGCCCGGCCGCTCCCTCCCCTTCCTCTGCCAACGGTCAGGCGCCAACGGCGGCCCCGGTACCCGCGGCGGCACCCGCACCCTCCGCGACGACCGCATCCAAGGGGACCAAGGTCGATCTCGCCCGGATCCGGCGTACGACCGGCAAGCGGATGAGCGAGTCCAAGCAGTCGATTCCTCACTATTATGTCACGACGAATGTCGACATGACGGCCGCGATGGCATTCCGGAGCGAAATCAACGCTTCGCTGGCGCCAACCGGTGGCAAGGTCTCCGTTAACGATCTGATCGTAAAGGCGGCCGCCCTAGCGCTGGTCGAGCACCCGGCGGTCAATACCTCGTTCGAGAACGGCGATCTCTACCAGCACGACACGATCGATATCAATATCGCGATTGCGATGGATGGTGGCCTGATCGCACCCTTTGTTGCCGGCGCCGACCAGAAGAGCCTTGGCTCGATTGCCCGGATCACCAAGGATCTGGGGCGCCGGGCCCGCGAAGGTGGTCTGCGACCGGAGGATTACGAAGGCGGCACGTTCACGATCAGCAATCTCGGGATGTTCGATGTGGACGAGTTCATCGCGGTGATTAACCCGCCGCAGGCCGCGATCCTGTCGATCGGCTCGGTGCAGGAGGTTCCCGTAGTCCGGGACGGCGAGGTCGCGATCGGTCAAGTGATGAAGATCACCCTTTCCGCCGACCATCGCGCGCTGGACGGAGCGCAGGTGGCCGGGTTCCTGGGCTCGGTGAAATCGCTGCTCGAGAATCCGATGCTGCTGGCAATCTCCTGATCATGAGCGAGGGGATGTCCGGCGCATGACGACGTTCGAATGGTTTTTATTGATCGTGGTGGTGCTCGGCGTGCCGCTGGTCGTGGCCGTGGTCGTGACGCTGTGGACGCTTGAGCAGGCGCGGCAGCGGAATCGCCGGAACCGTCCCGGGGACGGCACGAACGGTCCGGTCAAGCGGAACGCCACGCGGGGCGGGGCCGAGCCGGTAGCGACGGCCACTCCGGGAGACGGGACGGCCCTGGAGACGCCGGCGCAGGTTCCGGTGCGGGAATCAGGATCGCCCGGTTGAGCTGAACCCGTGGTGATGTTGGCCGGGATGTTTCACGTGAAACATCCCGGCTTTTTGTGGGGCTGCCGCAGCGCCGGCACAGGCGG
>CADCWJ010000363.1 GCA_902806365.1 uncultured Thermomicrobiales bacterium | reverse complement strand
CCTCGCCCCAGGCGAGCGTGTAGATCGGCCGGCTCACGGTCGGCGTTCCCGGCTTGTTGCCCGCTACCCCGGCCGTGGTCTCCGCCTGGATCCAGGCGAGCGTACCATCCTGGCCGAATGCCACGGTGTCGTAGTCGCTGGTACCTGCCGCGGATGCGACGAAATCGCCGGCGGTGAACGCCCTTGGGAAGAAGTCGCCGGTCGTGAAATCCAGAACCTGAAGCGCAAGCGGTGGCCCGAAGTCTGGATCGACCGTGCCATACGAGGCAATGACGCGACCGCTCTGCCTGTCCGGATCATCGGCTCGCGGCTCGCCCGCCACCGCGGCGGGCAGTCGTCCGAACAGGGCGGCAACACCTTCGTCGTCGTCGGGAAGTGTGACCGTTCCCAGATTCAGCGGAGCCGTGGCTGCCGGCAGCGAGGGTGCCGGGGTCGACGCCTGGGCGCGGGCCGTATCGGGTCCAAGGAGTGCGCTGAGGAGGACGGTCATGACTGAAACGAACGCTGGCATCCGGAACATGGCTTGCCCTTCTCCCGTCCTGACATCTACAGGCACATGTCGATTGCCCTAGCTTCATCTGGTTCCGGCATCTCGCGTCGGACCCAGATGGCTCGGAGCGTGTCGCTCACGTCACCGGGGTGGATGCATCGTCTTCCGGGAAGTCGCCGTCGTCGAGCGGGAACACGTTCGCGACCAGGATCGAAACGTCCACGTTGCCATCGTTACGGGCGTTGCCCTGGACGTTTGGCGGAAAGAGGGCCGAGTCATCTTCCTCCAGCGTGAACTCCTCTCCGGCCGGGAAAACCTCCTGATCGTCAAGACCGAACTCACCGTCGTCCGGGACCTTCACCACCGTAATGGGAGCATCGACAGTGAGGGCGACTGTCCCGGACTCGATGGACGCAAGCGCGGTCGATGGGTATTCCGGGAGTTCCACGTTGCCACCGGGTTCAATGATGATGCGGAAAAGCTGGATATAGGCGGGCCCCGGTGGCAGTGCCCCGGTTTCTCCAAACCCGATGAACTCGACGGATACACGCTCGTCGAAGTCTCCGGGCCTGGCGGGCGGAGTGCTGTCCTGGGCAGTGACCGTGGAAGCGCCAAACAGGAGTGCGAAAATGGCGCCCAGCGCCGGGATCGAGATCTTCCGCATGGTGACACTCTCCTGAGGTAAACGCCTGGTGATGGCCATGGCCGCACCGACCCCCGGGGATCGCCCTTCGCGGGATGGTATTCGCACAGGACAGCAGACACTGCCGATTATCTACAATGCATTCGTCTCCCGCAAAAGACAGGGTATCTTCGACGCCCGATGTGAGCCTATGAATCCGCAGGACACAATCAACCCCGCCACGGCTCAAACCTGTATCTGGGGTGCAGAGAAGTCGCTGGCCCTGCGTGGCAGCCCTCGTCGAGGATTGTCGTGGTCGATGTCGTTCTCGGTATTCGGACCAGAGGAACATCGCCCCGATCGCCCGCGTGGGCGTGCTCGCCGGATCCCGGCAGCCCCGCCACCGGCACGAGCACTCGTCTGCGGCCCTTCCCGTCGCGCACATCCACGACAGTCGCCCGGATCGAGACCAGTCTCTCGAAAAAGTGAACCATCTGGCCGTTTCGTGGAACAAGCGATGTGATGAGCGATCACGAACGGGAGATGACAACCCGCCGACAGCACGCGGAGCCGCCCTCCGACCGGCAGGCATGGAGCGACGACGACCTGATGCTGGCAATCGCCAGCCGGGACGAACTCGCGTTGCGCGTGCTCTATGAGCGGCACGCGCGGTGGATCGCCGTCCGCCTTCGCCGCTCGCTTCCGGCTTCTGCCGTCGAGGACGCGCTGCAGGAGACCTTTCTCGCCGCCTGGCGCGGCGCGGCGCGGTTCCAGAACACGGGCGAGGTGGGCGCCTGGCTGTGGGGAATCGCCCGGCGACAGGCGGCACTCTGGGGGCGGTCACACGGCCGCCCGGACCTGGAGCTGGATCACGACACCAGGGTGGTCCCGCCCAGCGGATCGAACGACGACCCGGCGGAGATCGCGATCCGGCGCGTTCAGCTCAGGCAGGCGTTTGTCGCCGCGGGCCCGGAAGGCAGCGCCGCCCGCCAGCTCGCACGCAAGGTCTTCCTGGAAGACCGCTCGCTCATCGAGATCGCCGCCGACCTCAGGATCCCGGTTGGCACCGTCAAGAGCCGTGTCCACACGCTGCGCCGCGTGATGCGAGCCGCCGCCGGAACGGGATCCGATGTCAAGTCCGGCACCACGACAGGTACGGGGACGGGAAAGGAGATCGACGGATGAATGACCACTCACGCACCCCGCCACCCCGTCGATACCAGGGCTCGGGAGTGCTCAACCCGATGGACCGTCCGGTGACCGCCGATGAGATGGCGAATCTGGACCTCGACCTGGATCGTGTCTGGTCCGGCGTCACCGCCGAAATCTGGGCGAGCCCGACCGGGCCGGTCGAGCGCTG
>CADCWJ010000362.1 GCA_902806365.1 uncultured Thermomicrobiales bacterium | reverse complement strand
CTTCCAGCACGGGCACCGCCGAGACACCGGCCGGCAGCGGTCCCTGCGTTGGCTCGATGCTGCCCTCACGATAGAGGTTGCGCCGCCGCAGCTCGACTGGGTCGATCCCAAGCGCGTCCGCCAGCCTGCCGACCATCGACTCCGCCGCGAACTGTGCCTGCGGCGCACCGAACCCCCGGAACGCCCCGCTCGGCACGTTGTTCGTGTAGACCGCGTAACCGTGGCTCGCGATGTTGGCGATATTGTACGAGCCGGAGGCGAAGACGGTGGCGCACTTCACGACTTCGGCGGATGTGCTGGCATACGCGCCGCCGTCCGCGATCACGGTCGAGCGGACTGCCGTGATCGTGCCGTCGCGCGTTGCACCCCAGGTGCAGCGAACCCGCATCGGATGCCGCTTGTGGTGACCGATCATCGACTCCTCGCGCGTCCACTGGAGCGCGACCTTCCGGTCCGGGAAGCGATCGCGCAGCCGCCACGCGGCGAGTGCCAGGACATGCTGCATCGAGAGATCCTCGCGCCCTCCGAACGCGCCGCCGATCGCGTTGTAACGAACGATCACCGACTCGACCGGGAGATCGAGCATGGCCGCGATCTGGCGACGATCCTCGTGCAGCCACTGCCCGGCGGTCTCGATGATGAGTCGCCCATCCGGATCGACCCAGGCGGTACCGGCCTCCGGCTGCAGAAAGGCGTGCTCCTGCCAGCCGGTGCTGAACTCGCCCTCGATCACCACGTCCGCCACCGCGAGCGCGGTATCGACATCGCCCTTCCGGATCGGGACGTGGAGCAGGATGTTCGAGTCCCGGTCGCCATGAACGAGCGGCGACGCGGGGAGCATGGCGTTCACGGGGTCGAGCACCGGCGGCAGTGCCTCCAGTTCGACGATCAGCGCACGCGCCCCGGCATGGGCGGCGTCCGGTGATTCGGCGACGATCGCGGCGATCTTGTCGCCCTGGAACCGGGCCTCGCCGCCGACCGGGACCAGCACTGGCTGGTCGGCATCGATCAGGCCGAAGGCGTTGTGAGGCACGTCGTCCGCCGTCAGCACCGCCACGACGCCATCGACAGCAAGGGCGGCCGTCGCGTCGATCCCGAGGAGCCTGGCCCGTGGCAGCTGGCTGAACACGATCCGGACGTGGAGCATCCCGGACCGAATCAGGTCCGCCGGATAGCGGGTCGCCCCGGTGACCTTGCCCTGCGCGTCCGGGCGGGCAGCGGACTCGCCGATGATCGACGGCGGGCGGCGTCGCATCTCCGTCATGAACTCACCGCCGCCCCTGTGGCCGAGGCCGCGCCGATCGCGTCGAGGATCTTGCGGTAGCCGGTGCAGCGGCAGATGTTCCCGCTGACGGCAACGAGCATCTCGTCGGTCGAGGGAGCGGCGCGTTCGTCGAGCAGCTTCGCCCCGGCCATGACCATGCCGGGTATGCAAAATCCGCATTGGCTGGCCCCGGTGTCGATAAAGGCCCGCTGGAGCGGATGAAGCGTGCCGTCGCTAGCGCCAAGCCCTTCGATCGTCGTGATCGCCGCACCATGCGCCTGCCCGGCCGGGACAAGGCAGGACATCACCGCCTGCCCGTCGATCCAGACCGTGCAGGCGCCGCATTCGCCCTCGGCGCATCCCTCCTTGGCGCCGGTCAGGCCGGCGTCCTCGCGGACGAGATCGAGCAGCGTCTTGCGCGTCGCGTCGCCCGTAACGCGCATCGGCTCGCCGTTGATCGTGGTCTCGATCGTCGCCAGCGGCGTTCCATCCGGATCGCCAGGCTCGTCCGCGCCTTCGGACGGCGTGCCGGACAGTGTGTCGAGCAGGATCGGTCGGGACGGCCAGCCCGCTCGCTCCTCGCCCCGGCCAAGCCGCGCCAGTCCATCGGCGGCGAGCCGCTCAAGTGCCATCAGGCGATATCCGGCGCTGCCCCGGATGTCATCGATCGGGCTGGCGTCCCCGGCGATCAGGCGCGCCGCCTCGGCACATGCCCGGTCGTCCAGCGGCCTACCGTTCAGGAATGCTTCCGCCTCCGGCGCGCGCACGATCGTCGGCGCGACGCAACCGAGCGCGATTCGCGCTTCACTGACAGTCGTACCGTCGAATCGGAGCACCATCGCAAGGTGAATCACCGAGATCGCCTGCGCCCGGCGCAGCCCCAGCTTGATGAAGAGCCCGCGCTGATCGTCGCTCAGGCGCGGGATCCGGATTTCGGTGATCAGCTCGTCCGGCTCCAGCACGGTCGTCCGGAACCCGGTGAAGAATGCGTCGATCGGCACCGCGCGTGTGCCCCGGAGGCTCGTCAACATCAGTGTCGCGTCGAGCGCGACGAGCGCCGAGATCGTATCGTTGGCGGGCGAGGCCGTGACGAGGTTGCCCGCAATCGTCGCCCGTGTTCGCAGTTGCGGCGCGCCGATCTCCAGGCACGCCTGCGCCAGCGGAAACGCGCCCTCGACGCAGGCGGTGGACGCGATGACATCGTTGTGGGTCGTCAGCGCCCCGAGCGTGATCGTCGCATCATCGGCGCGGATGCCCTTCAGTGCGGCGATCCGGCTGATGTCGATCAGCGTCGACGTGGGCTTTACATCCCGCGAGAGCTCAACTATGACATCGGTCCCCCCGGCAATCACGCGAGCAGCCGAGCGATGCTCGTCGAGCAGGCGCAACGCGGCCCCAAGCGTGGCCGGCTGATGATAGGTTTGCCAGGTTCGCCTCATCGAGCACTCCGAATCGACCCTACGCCACCTCGTCGCTGTTGCCGATTGTCTCATGCGGGTACATCGACTCAGCGGTTCGCGGAACGAGTTCTTTTCCCTTGTCATTCCAGCAGCCGCGCCAGAGGGAGCGCAGCGACGAGGAACCCCAGCAGCCGCGTCGCCGGCGGAAGCGCACCGCGCTGTAGCCGGTTTTCAATCGGCGCGAATCGCCTTCCATGTCCAATGCCCGGCACGAAATCATCCGCCGCCTGCGGCTTGGCCACCACCGGTCGCAGCTGCGAGGGTGGTCACTGGAGACCGAACGGCCGCACCAGCCGTCCCGGGCGCTGGTCGGTCAGGCGGCCATCCTCGACCACGATCGTTCCGCGCACGGCGGTTCCCACGGTCCGGTAGCGGAACGCGACCTCGTCCCAGATCGACGCCGGATGCCGGTAACGGACACGGTCCGCTGCCAGCGGCGCTGGGTTCACGATCCGGCCCCAGGTGAGATCGGCGTCGTTGCCGACCACGATCGCCCCCTTGCCGCGCAGCCGGAAGCGCGCTGCGACATTACCGGAGAGCAGCCGCGCGACTGTGACCGGATCGAGCGCATGGCCGCCGAACCCGGTCATGGCCGCCGCCAGCAGGTGCTGACAACCGCTGATCCCGCCCCAGATAGCGAAGAAGTCGTCGCCCGTTTTCATCGACGGCGGTGCCGGCGAGTGGTCGGACGCCAGGAAATCGACATCGCCCCGGATCACCGCCGCGCGCAGCGCATCCCGCACCGGCGCGTCCCGCAACGGCGGTGCGCACTTCGCCAGCGGCCCGATCCGCTCCACGTCGTCACCGGTGAAGAAGAGATAGTGGGGGCAGGTCTCGCATGTTACGTCAACGCCGGCGGCTCGGGCCGCCATCACGAGCCGCACGCCTTCGCCCGAGGAGACGTGGACGATGTGGAGCGCGCACCCGGCATCGGCCGCGAGCGCGATCGCCCGCCCGATCGCCTCGTTCTCGGCGACGAGCGGGCGACTGGCCAGATAGTCGCGAGCGCCGACCTGGCCCTTCGCCCGCGCCCGCGCCGCCAGATCGGCGGTGATCTCATTGTTCTCGGCGTGGACCGCCACCGGCAGCCCCAACCGCGCCGCCGCCCGCATCCCGTGATAGAGCGTGGCATCGTCGGCGTGCCGGAAATCGCTCGTACCCGAGCTGGACATGAACGCCTTGAACCCGACGACCCCGCACCCGGCGAGGTCGTCCAGATGGTCGAGGTTGTCCGGCGTGAGCCCGCCCCAGAGCCCGAAATCGATGGCGGAGGATGCGGCCGCGATCTCGGCCTTGGCCGCGAACGATGCCCGGTCGAGCGTCGGCGGGTGCGCGTTCAGCGGCATCTCCAGGCAGGTTGTCCCACCCCCGCTCGCCAGCGCGGCACTGCCGGTCGCCCAGCCCTCCCAGCCGGACCGGCCCGGCTCGTTGAAGTGGACGTGCGGATCGATCACGCCCGGCAGCACGAGGTGACCCCGCGCGTCGATCTCGCGGCGGGCGCTTCCACGCACCTCCGGTCCGATCTCCGCGACGGCGCCATCGACGATCCCGATGTCGGCGGTCGACACGGAATCGCCGTGGACGACCTCGCCTCCGCGCACGAGAAGATCGAACTGGGTCATCGTCAGACCTGCGCGGCCACCGACGCGGCGAACCGGTCCAGCACGGCCAGCGCGGCGGCCACATCCTCGACCGTGATCGACTCCGCCGGGTTGTGGCTGATTCCATCCTTGCAGCGCACGAACAGCATCGTCACCGGCGCGATCGCGGCCATCGTCACCGCGTCGTGCCCGGCACCGCTGAACAGCTCGACGACGGGGATGCCCTCGCGTTCGATCGCTTCCCGGAGCGTTCCGGTCAGGGCGGGGTCGGACGGCGTCTCGGCGAAGCAGGGGGAATCGTGCCACGTCCATTCCAGCGAACGTCGCGACCCGATCTCCTCTACCTCACCCTTGAGCGCGGCAACCGCCCGGTCCCGCACACGGGGATCGGGGTGGCGCAGATCGAGCGTTTGCACCGTGCGGCCAGCGACGACATTGCTCGCGCCCGGCTCGGCATCGAGCTTGCCGACGGTCGCGACCAGCCCTTCCACCGACCGCCCCACCCGCTCGACGGCGAGGATGAATTCGGCGCTGCCGGTCAGGGCATCCCGCCGCGACGACATCGGGATCGTCCCGGCGTGGCCGGCCATGCCGGTGAACACGATCTCGGCGCGGGCACTGCCCGTGATCCCCGTCACGACGCCTACCGGAACATCCCGTTCCTGCAGCACCGGCCCCTGCTCGATGTGCACCTCGATGAATCCGAGCAGGTCGTCCGGGGCGCGCGCGTCGCCGGGAATTGCCGCCGGGTCACCGCCAAACGCGCGAATCGCCTCGCCCAGCGTGATCCCGGCATCGTCGGTCATCGCCAGCCAGGCCGGGTCGAACCCGCCCGCAATTGGCGACGAGCCAAGGAGCGCGGTGTGGAAGCGGACACCCTCCTCGTCGGCAAACGCCATCACCTCGATCGCGGCGTCCAGCCGCATCCCGGCCTCGTGCAACCCCCCGACCGCCGCGATCCCGCTGAGCACCCCGAGCGTGCCGTCGTAGCGCCCGGCATCACGCACCGAGTCCCAGTGCCCGCCGATGATGAGCGTCTTCGGATCGGCCACCGCCGGATCGGCCGCGTAGCGCCCGATCAGGTTGCCTACGTTGTCGATCCGGGTCGTCATTCCCGCTTCCCGCATCCAGCCTTCGAGAAGATCCCGCGCCGCGCGCAGCTCGGGGGTAGCGTAGAGCCGGGAGATCTTTCCCACTTCGGCGGATTCTCGCGCCAGCCGGTCGCACCGTTCCATGATCCGGGCGGCCCGTTCCAGGTTGCGCGATGCAGTTGTGGTGGATGACACGTTCTTCGTGGTCACGGGCCTGCTCCTGAATCAGCTTCCGCGATACGTCGTGTATGACCAGGGTGTTGCCAGCAGTGGGACATGATAGTGCGCGTCGGGGTTGGCAACGGTGAAGCGAACCGTGACCGCGTCGAGGAACGGCGGCTCGCCGGTGGGGACACGTTGCCCCGAGAAGTAAGCGCCGATCTCGAACACGAGCTCGTAGGTTCGCGCCACCAGGGCGGCACCCGTGAGCAGCGGCGAGTCAGCCCGGCCGTCGTCGTTCGTTGTCGCGGCGCCAACCAGCGTCCGTTCTCCATCGCCTACCGCGAACAGGGAGATGCCGACTCCGGACGCCGGCTTGCCTTGGGCGGTGTCGAGCACATGAGTCGTCAGTGATCCCATCGTCTTGTCCACCCCTCCACAGGTCCTTCGTCGGTCCGCCTGAGCCGCAACGTGATCTCGCCATAAGCCGGGAAGGGGTCACTGTAGACCTTGACCGACGGGTCCGTCTCCGACGTGAAGAAAGGATCGCGCGTCCGGTTCTGGGCGACGAAGCGGACCTCCGCAAGCTGCGGGAAGCGATCCAGCATCCGGTTCCCGATCTCGTGCACCAGATGCTGGATCGACTCGCTGACGAACTCGTGGAACACCGCGCCGCACAGATCGCGAACCTGCTCCGCCGGGACGTAGGCGATCGCCGTCTCCCCCAGCAGGTCGTGGACATCAGTGTAGGTCCAGAAGACGTCGAGAAAGATGAAGAGGGGGCGGTCCCGCCGCTCGGGAAGGGTCGTGTTCTCGTCACGAATGAAGCTGGTGAACGCGCTGCCGGTGATCTTGAGCAGCTTCAGCCCGACCCGCCCGCACTCGTGCGCCGTCACTCTCGGCTCCCGGTCGATTCGCCGCATCCGAAGGGTGGCCACCGTCGCGTCGGTTCGCCCGCTTGCGTCGAAGAGAACCGCGCTGTCGTCGAAGGCGCCCTCGCCGTCCGGAACCAGCGCAGCCGGGAACGGCAACTCCCGGATCGAGAGCGCGATATCGGAGACCTGCTCGTACGTGGTGATGAAATGGCGGCCGACGTGCGCGAGGTAGCCTTCCAGCGTCGACCCTTCGTAGGCGAGCGCCTCCTTGAGGATGATGTTCTTCATCGAATCGGTCGCGACGACGTTTGCGTTGTCGCCGGCGGTGTAGGCCGGGAGGAACTCCGTGCCGAAGACCTCGATATCGACCTCGGCGGCGACCAGGATATTCGAGCGGCCGGTAAACGGCGATTCCGGAATCGGGGTCACCCCCAGCAGGGGCGTGCCATGGACCCGGTGGAAGGGCACCGTGCGCTTGCCGTAGCTGATCTCGTAGCGGTCCGGGTGCACCCCGTCACTCATTGGTTCGTTCCTCATCCCCGGCTCCCTCGTCCGCATCGTCGCCAACGGCGTCGAGCAGACGATACCAGGCGATACGCTCGATCTGGCCCAGCGCGGTCGCGATCTCGGTCTCGCGATCATGCCCGAGCCGTTCCGCCAGCCCGGTCAGGATCCGCACCTTCCGATTCTCGCGGGCGCAGATCACGAACGGGAAGCCAAACCGCTCCGTGTAGGCAGCGTTCGCGGTCGTGAACGCCGCGATCTCGTCCGACGAGAGATCGTCCGCCCCGAGCCCGGCGGCGCGCTGCTCGCGCTGCGACGACGGGGTCAGCGTCCCGGCGAGCGCGGCCCGGCCGGCGAGATCGGGATGGGCCCGGATCAGCGCCAGCTTCCTCGCCTCCGGGGCCGATCGCATTGTGGCGCACAGCGCGCGATGAAGCTCCTCGACCGTCGTGAAGGGGCGCCGATCCCATGTCTCCGCGACCACCCACGGCGAGTGCTCGAAGAGATGCCCGAGCCGCTCGACCGCCCCGGCGGTCTCCATCCGGTTCAATTCTCGCAACGGTATCCTCGTCGACATGGCTTTTGACGGCTCCTTGCCCGGCAGTCTCTTCAAGGGAGATGGTGTATTCATGGCTCGCCCCGGGGCATACGGGTGTTGGCATTCGCTGTCCTGGCGCTGGCGGTATTGACCGTTGTCGTCGCGTCGGTCACGGCGAATGTCATCACCACAGCCCACATCGCAGGACGCTCGATCGGGACAGGATTGGTCAATGTGTCGATCATTACCATCCTGTAACGCCATTCCATTAACGCCTTCAGCGGCGGACGAGTCGTTGCAACCTCAGACGCGATCGGCGAGAGTGAACGCACGGTCGCGCCGGTTGCGCGAGCGGGACGTGCCGAATCGACAAGCCCGCATCGCGCTCGTCCTGACCGGTGGAGCGTTCCTGGCCGCCGCGATCGCGCCTCCCATTCGAACACTGGATCGAGGAACGCGGCGACCGGGAAGCCCTATGACGCAGCAATCCTCGACCGATACCAGTTCACGGCGCCGCGTTGAGGGGGTAAAGCGTATCGTCGCCGTTGCCTCGGGCAAGGGAGGCGTCGGCAAGTCAACGGTTGCGGTCGGTCTCGCCCTGACGCTCCACGCCAAAGGTCATCGCGTCGCAATCCTCGACGCGGATGTCTATGGCCCCAACGTTCCGCTGCTGCTTGGCATCCGTCGCCGGGCGAGTGTCGATACGGAGCAGGCCATGGTGCCGCTTGCCTCGGTCGCGACATCGTCGGAACGGCCTGAGCCGGTCGTCCGGCATGGGTTAACGGTCTTCTCCCTCGCATTCCTGGTAGGTGAAGACCAGAACATTCTACCGGGCAATGCATCGCTCGCCGGCTTGCTGATCCGGCAGTTCTTGTTCGACACGTTATGGGGAGAGCAGGACTACCTCGTCCTGGACCTGCCGCCGGGCACGGGGGAACCGCAAGCCACCCTTGTGTCGCAGGTCGAGCTCGACGGGATCGTGCTGGTCGCGACGTCGCAGAGCACAGCGCTCCTGGATACGCTCCGCTCGTACCACATGTTCCGCCAGGCCGGCGTGGCGATCATCGGCCGCATTGAGAATATGAGCTACCTGCTCTGCCCACACTGCGGCGAGAGCATCGAGATGCCGCGCAGCGAGGATTTCGTGGACTCCCCCTTCGCCGCGGTCCCGCTCCTTGGAAGGCTGCCATTCGACCCGTCAGTCGGTCATGCGACCAATTCAGGGCGGCCAGTCGTCCTTACCGACAAGGGTTCGGCAACAACACGGGCCTTCGACCAGATAGCAAACGGGGTGAATGCGTTTTTCATGGGCGAGTGATCGGGCGTGAGAATGGCCCGGAGTTCCTCCTGTATCGTTCGATCCGGATGCGCCCTTTACTACCACGAGGGGGTATGAGCGCTTTGGGTGTGAGCAAGCCGCCGCGCTCGCCGAGCTGAGCAACCTGAACCGGCCTCGGACCGGTAGGGACTACCCGGCATGGTCCGCGGCCCCACCTCACGGCGCCGACGCCCTGCTCGCTTCATCCGCCCTAATCCAGTAGCGCGTAGGCGGGCAGCGTCAGGAACGGGATGAACGCGTCGTCCTCGACGAGCTGGTCGAGGATCCCGGCGGCATCGCCGATGCGGCTCGCCCCAGGCCCGCCGAGTTTCGCCACCTCCTCCGCCCGGATCGTCCGGTACCGCTCGATCGTGATCGGCTCGCCGTCGCTGGTCGATTGATCGTGCCGGATCCACTGCCAGATCTGGGCGCGCGAGATCTCGGCGGTGGCGGCGTCTTCCATCAGGTTGTTGATCGCCGCCGCGCCGACACCATTCAGCCACGAGTCGATGTACTGGAGGGCGACGCTGATATTGCCCCGCAGGCCGGCCTCGGTGATCTTCCCGTCCGGGACGGTGAAGTCGGTCAGCTCGGCTCCGGTCACGCCGGGGTCGCCATCACGGTTCGCGTCCTTCTGGTTCGGGCGCCCGCCGAGCACCTTGGTGAACTCCTCGATCGCGACCGGGACCAGGCCGGGATGCGCGACCCAGGTGCCATCGAAGCCGTTCGTCGCCTCGCGCTCCTTGTCCTCGTGGACTTTCGCGAAGGCCGTCTCGTTGACCGCTGGATCGCGCCGCGAGGGGATGAACGCCGCCATCCCGCCGATCGCGTGCGCCCCCCGCTTGTGGCAAGTGTGGACCAGCAGCTTCGCGTAGGCGCGCATGAACGGCACGGTCATCGTCACCTCGGCGCGGTCCGGCAGAACCTTGTCGGGCAGGTTCCGGTACGTCTTGATCGCGCTGAAGATGTAATCCCAGCGGCCCGCGTTCAGGCCGGCGGCGTGATCGCGCAGCTCGTGCAGGATCTCCTCCATCTCGAACGCGGCTGGAAAAGTCTCGACGAGGACCGTTGCCCGGATCGTCCCGTGCGCGATCCCAAGCCGCTCCTGAGCGCGGGTGAAGACATCGTTCCAAAGCCGCGCTTCGAGGTGGCTCTCCATCTTGGGCAGGTAGAAGTAGGGCCCGCTTCCCCGTTCGACCAGTTCCCGCGCGTTGTTGAAGAAATACAGCCCGAAATCAACAAGGCTGCCGGATGTCTCCATCCCCTCGACCAGGATGTGACGCTCGTTGAGGTGCCAGCCGCGCGGCCTCACCACGAGCGTCGCGGTGTCCTCGTTGAGCTGATAGGTGCGGCCATCCGGATTCGCGAAGGTGATCGTGCGGCGGACGGCGTCGTGCAGGTTGCGCTGCCCATCGGTCACGTTGTGCCAGGTCGGCGACGACGCATCTTCGAGATCGGCCATGAAGACCCTGGCGCCCGAGTTGAGCGCGTTGATCACCATCTTCCGGTCGCAGGGGCCGGTGATCTCGGTCCGTCGGTCGTCGAGGTCCGCCGGTGCCGGGGCGACCTGCCAGTCTCCCGAGCGCACGGCCGCAGTCTCGGCCAGGAAGTCGAGGTCGCCTCCGTCGAGAAGCAATTGCTGACGTGCTTCCCGCGCCCGGAGGAGCTCCAGCCGGCGTCCATTGAAGGTGCGGTGGAGGTCGGCGACGAAACCCAGGGCATCGTCGGAGACAACGAGGTCGAGACCATCGGGAAGACGACGTTGGAGTGTCACGCCATCGGGCATCGGGAACACGGCTCCTTGGTGGGCGGCGATCGGCGTATCCGGTAACTGGCGATCCAGACCGGTCAGGATCATAGCATCCCGTCCTGCTCGCGCCGCTGTTTCCGCCTTCCATCTGACTGAGGGTTCGAGCCGGTATCCAGGCCCATGTCGCCCGTGTGGCATGAGCCTGGACGCAGGAACGGGAGGGCTGAATGCCCTCCCGTTCCTGCGGGTTGTCCGCTTCAACCCCGGAGCTTGATGTTACGGAAGGTAGTTCTCCGGGTTCACGTACTGGCCGTTCAGCCGGACCTCGAAGTGCACGTGTGGCCCGGTCGAGATCCCGGTCGAACCAACGGCCCCGATCACATCGCCCCGGTTCACCTGCTGACCGCGGGCAACGCTGGGCTGTCGCACCATGTGCCCATAGAGGGTTCTGAGTCCATTGCCATGGTCGATCTCGACGTAGTAGCCGAATCCGGAATTGGACCAGCCGGCGACCGTCACCGTGCCGGACCCGGCGGCGAGCAGCGGCGTTCCCGATGGCGCGGCGAGGTCGAGACCGGTGTGCACGGCACATCCAAAATCGGGATCGTATTGATAGAACGGGAGCGAGCTGCACCCGAACCCCTGCGTCCGCCGGTAGTTCGCGAGCGGATAGGAGAACTGGCTGGAGGGCTCGGCGGTCGGCTCGGGGGCGCCCGGAGCTTCGGTGGGCTGCGGTGCGGTGGTTGCGCCGGGTACCGTTGTGGCTTCAGGTGCGTCGGGAGCACCCGGCGCCGCCGTCGGCGTGACGCTGGAGATCAGCAGGCTGGCGAGGATGAACCCGCTGACGTCACCGTCCTCGACGCCATACCAGGCGACTCCCTCGGGATCGGTGATTGGCCCCACCGTCACCCGCAGGATCGCGTTGTCGGGGCGGAATCCGACGACCTGGGAAGTGATCGAGGCCGCCTCGCGGACATTGACTCCGGCGCCGCTCTCCGATCGGACGGCGACGAAATCTCCCACCGCGAATGGCCCCGCGTCCGGAGCCGCCGGCGTCGTGGGATCGACCGGCTCGGTCGGGCCCGGCACCGGGGTCGTCGCCGCCGTCGGCTGGGCAGGGTCCGGCGGGCTCCCGGCGGTTGGCGTGGACGTGGGACGTGCCACTGTTGTGCCCGGCGCGTTCGGCTGCGGGGCGGCAATCACGAGCCCGCCACTGATGAAGCCGGTGACGTCGCCCGTGGCGATCTCGTACCAGCCGGTCGCGCTGCCGTCGAAGGAGACCGGCCCCTGGATCACGCGGACCACATTGCCATTCGCGACCTCCCCCACAACCGGTGCATCGGCGCTCGCCTGTGCCCGGATCACGATCGGGCGGCCGTCCGCCGCGCTGGCCCGGGCATAGACGCCAGCGGGGAATGTCGTTGTGGGCGACGACCCATCCGTCGGTGCCGCGCCGTCACTGCTGACGAGGTAGAACCCCGAGATCCAGCCGTCGACGCCGTCGAGGGAGACCGGCCACCAGCGGGTGACACCATCAGGGTCGTAGACGGTGTCCACGGCGGCGATCCGGAGGAGCACGATCCGTCCATCGGCGGCGGTCGCCACAACCTCGCTGTCGGCGCTCGGTTCGGCCCGCACGTTGACCGGATCACCGCTGCCGGCAACCCTGGCCGTGGACTCGGCGGTCGCCTGGTCGGTGAAGTCGAATGGTTCGATCGGGCCGTCGGGAGCGACCGCCGCCGCTGTGCCGGTTGGCAGCGTCGTCCCGTCCGATCCACCCGGCGCCGGTGCCTCGGTAAGGTAGAACCCCTCCACCCACCCATCCCGGCCGCCAAAGCTGATCGGCCACCAGCGGGTCACCCCGTCAGCATCGAGCACGGTATCGACCATATCGACCCGAAGCGCGACGGTCGAGCCGTCCGGGATCGAGACGAGAGCCGCCGCATCCTTCTCGGGCTGGGACCGGAGGGCAACGGTCTCGCCGGTGCCCGCGATGACCGCCGTCAGGCCGGTCAACTCTTCGACACTCGAGACCGAGATATCGAAGCCGGAGCCGGCCCTGCCCGGCGTGGCGGGCGCCTCGTCGGCCGCGACGGGACCGGCCAGCGGGAACACCGTGCCGGTTGCCAGCAGCCCCGCCAGCGCCAATGTCCTGATAGCCCTGCCGGGGAACAACGTCCTCGAAGCGGTCATGACCGTGCCTTCCCTCCTGAGCGACCGAGCCGACGACGCTGCTTGCAGAGCGGAGGCGATGACAGCCGGTCAGCATCGTTTCGAAGCCGACCGGCCTCGGGAATCCGGCGTCTCATGCCGGCCTTCCCGCCTCACCACCGCACACGAACTCCCGCTCCCGATCGCCCACGATGTCGATCCGCGATCGACACCGGAGCGACCGGTCCATCCGAGCGGAACATTCACTTCCGCCCCCGGTCTGGGGCGGATACCGGAAGCACGCTTGTCCTTCACATCCGTGAGACGCTGAAATCCGGCGGTGTCTCGTTCGCCGCAAGGCGAACCGGTGGTTGTCACGTCAGCTTCGCAGGTGTCCGGTCGCTACGTCGTACGTACGCACCATGCACCCGTTGATCGCACTGCACGTCCGAGTCTCGATCAACCCGGATGCGACAACAGTTCTGACGCTTCAGCACCATGATCTTCAACGCCTCGAGAAACGGTACCATCCAGTCACAGCACTGACTAGGTGAACGTACGGGTTGTTCGGGCGATCCCATCAATCGTCCGAACACGGGCATCATCGACCGCGCCGCGCCGTTGACGTGCCGCTCGCCCGTCTTTGGGGCAGCACCGGCCACCGCGGCACGTGCCCCCGATTCCCGCCGGGGGCCGGGTGGTATACTTCCGCCAATCGACCGAGCCGCGAAGGCGGCTGATTTGACGTGTGTGTCAACGACCCGGAATGTCAACGGGCATGGCGCACCGTGGAACCAAGCTCGTGGGCGCGCCACAGGCACGGTCCGACCGGCCGCCTCGCCAGCACCATGTATCTCTATGGAAGGACGCATCGAGCGTGAAACTGATTGTGGAGCGGAAGCCCGAGAGTCTCGTCGTGTTCGACATTACCGCCGACGATGACGAGTTCGCGGAAGCGATGACGCGGGCGGTCCGCAAGGTAAGCCGCGATGTGCAGGTTCCGGGATTCCGGAAGGGCAAGGCCCCGCGGTCCATGGTCGAGCGCCTGTATGGCCGCGAGGTTTTCCTGCGCGAAGCCGCCGACGATGTGATGGAGCGCCTCTACCGGGACGCCCTGAAGCAGGAAGACATCACGCCGGTCGGTGAGCCCTCCGTCGAAGTCGTCGAACTCGAGCCGGTCAACTTCGTCGTCACGATTCCTGTCTATCCGGCGATCGAGCTTGGCGACTACGCCAGCGTGCGCGTCGATCCCGTCGACGCCGCGGTCAGCGAGAGCGATGTCGAGGATGTCATCCAGCGTCTCCAGAAGGCGCAGAGCCCATGGATCGCGGTGGCCGAAACGCGCTCGCCGGTCGAAGGCGACCAGGTCACGATCGATTACGAAGTCATGGATGGCGACGAGCCCTTCCAGGATCCGGTGTCGGATGCGGTCTTCATTCTCGGCGAGACCAACCTGCTCGCCCCGCTTCGCGACAAGCTCGAGGAGATGAAGGTCGGCGAGACGGCAACCTTCGAGCTCGCCTTCGCCGAGGACGACGAGACCGCCGATCCCACGATCCGGGGCAAGACGCTCTCCTATACCGTGACATTCAAGGAGCACAAGGAACGCCAGACGGTCGAGCTCGATGACGAGTTCGCGACCAGGGTCGCCGGCGCCGAATCGATGGACGACCTGCGCAATCAGATCCGGCTCGATATCCATCAGGGCAAGACCACCAATGGCCGCACCGAGGTGGTCAACCGGATCGTCGAGCGAATGCTCGAGACCGCCACGGTCGATCCACCCCAGACCATGATCGACGAGGAGACCGAGCATCAGCTCCAGCACTTCAAGGAAAATCTGGAGCGAAGCAACACGCCGTACGAAGGCTATCTCCGGCTCCAGAACAAGACGGAGGACGACCTCAAAGCGGAGCTCCGGCCAGAAGCCGTCCGCCGCCTCCGCAGCTCGTTGCTCCTTGCCGAGCTCGGCAGGGCGGAAGCGGTCGAGGTTGGCGCTGAGGAGATCGACGCCGAGATCGACCGGCTGACCAGCCTGATCGGCCCGGAACTCGGTGCCGACACCAGCGCGGCCGGGGCCGGGAGCGAAGCGGACCCGGCGGTCGCGGAGAATGCCGAAGCGCAGAGCGAAGTGGCGGGCGCGTCTTCCGAAGACCCCGAAGCACACACCAGCGAATCCGGTAGCGGGTTGGACTCCGGGTCAGACGACGAGCTGGACGAGCCGACCCTGACCCCGGATGCGGCCGGGGCGCAGATCGAGCAGATGCGGCAGTTCTACCGGAGCGACTATTTCCGGAACATGCTCCGCACCGAGCTCTACGAACGCAAGCTGACCGACCGCCTGATCGAGCTCGCGACCGAGGGCAAGGGGGCCGTGCTCAACGGCTGGGTCGCCCCGGAGCTGGAGGTCGGCGCCAATGACACCCCGGCCGTGGCCGACCCGCTCACGACGTCCGACTCCGTGGATGGCTCGCCGATCGACACTGCCGCCGCGACGGCTGACGCCACGAGCTCGCTTCCCGCCGATGGCGAAGGGACGGACTGGGTGGCCGGTGACGGCACCCACACCGTGCCGGACGGCTTTCCGATCAAGGGCAACGCGGATTCCCGGATCTATCATCCGGAAGCGTCTCCGTCCTACGACAACACCATCGCCGAAATCTACTTCGCGACTCCCGAGGCCGCGGAGTCCCTCGGCTACCGGTTGCCGAAGTCAATGCAGCGGGCAGGCGCCGACGCGTCCGCCGAGGCGAGCGATCTGGCGGCTGCCGCAGCCGACGCGGCCGAGACGGAATAGCGAGGCAAACCAGCGCCACACGCCTGATGGCGCCGCGCGAGGGACAGGTGCTCGCCTGTACCTGTCCCTTCGCAGGCGGCTGGAAGCGCCCAACCAACCCGTGCGGGGGGCAGCGATTGGCACTGCTGGCCGGTGGTCCGGTCAGGAACAGGAAGACCGGCAAACGCGGCCTGCCCGGCTCGTCATGCCATGAGGTAGCCAGAATCGTGTCCGGCGTTCGGAGCTCACTGCTCACCCCGTGGCCCCGACCAGAGCGCGACGGTGGTCAACAGCGCCACGCCCCAGATCACGAACAGCGGCTCCCAGAACACTCCCGTCATCCCGATTGAGGCCCGGCCCGGTTCGCTCGTCCCGCAACCGACGAACGGGCAGTCCCGCACTCCGGTCAGCACCAGCGCCGTCTCGGTAAGACCGATGCCACCGCGGATCAGCAGAAGGATCGCGATTCCCCAGCCGTGAAGCGCCAGGAACCAGGAAGGGAATCTTGAAGGGCCCGGTCTCGTCATGTCCCTCGTCAGCGCCGCGCTGAGGAGAGCCAATGCGCCCATCCCATGGAACGCGAACAAGGTGATGGCGGGGTGGGAACCGAGGCCTGTGTCGCTCCTTATGTCGCTGGGGGCGAGCCAGTCGATTCCCAATCCCCACCAGACGTGGGGAATGGCGTAGATTATCGCCAGGACGCTGG
>CADCWJ010000361.1 GCA_902806365.1 uncultured Thermomicrobiales bacterium | reverse complement strand
CTTGTTCGCGGACGACCCGGCATGGCTCGACAAGCTCCACTACGCGATCACCGCGCCTCCGAACAACCTGACGAACTGGCGCGAGACCCAGGCGTTCGAAAGCTGGTGCCGAACGCAGCCGGAGAACGGCAAGGTGGCGCTGCGCCGCCTCTGGGATGAGGGGATTCCCGTCGCCAGGCGGATGGACACGTTTGCCGAAGCGGTTGCTCCATCGGGCCGACCGGCGCGTATCGCGGAAACATCGTTCTTCCATATGGCGATGGACCCCTGCGCTTTTCCCATCTATCGGTCGACCCCTGTCGACAAGGCACTGGATCTGACGGGGTATCCAACATCGCAGGAAGTTGGGGTCAGATCAGGAGAACTCGGGCGTCGCTACGAACACTTCCTGACATTTCTGGACATCATGATCAAACGCGCCGCGAATGGTGGACTGGAGTTGCGCGACCGGCTCGATGCCCAGAGCGCCGCCTGGATGGTCACGCAATGGCCACCGCTGGAGCACTGGCTGGACACCGACAAGCAAGCCTTTTCGGCGTACCAGGGGCAGGGGAGCCTGATCAGGTAACGCGGATGCCTTCAATGCTCCACTCATCCCCAAATCCCTGAATCAGCTCGGCGCTTCCTTCTTCCTGATCTTGCAAACACCCCGGCTACCTATCCCCTTTCGGCGACGCCGCGTTCCGAATATCTCGATTGCCTCGGCCACCCATACAGCGATTGCGCGATGCCTGGCACTTGTATGCAGGGTAAGCAATACGGTTGCGCAAGGAGGTGCTGAGTCGATGGATGTGGCCGCGCTCGTGGAACGGGCCAGGGTGGGCGACGCCGATGCCTATACCTGTCTGGTGCAGCGGTATCAGGCGATGGCCTTTGGCTACGCCTACGCCAGCCTTGGTGATTTTCACCTTGCCGAGGACGCCGCCCAGCAGGCGTTCGTGACCGCCTGGCGACGGCTCGCCCACCTGGAGCATCCCGAGCGCTTTGGAGGCTGGCTGCGCGGCATCGTGCGCTTCGAATGCCTGCGCCTGCTGCGGGCCGGTCGCTCCCGCGAAACCCCGCTGGACGCCACCGACCCTGTCGTCGCGTCCACGCCCGGCCCGGAAGAACTGGCGATGGAGCGTGATGGCGTCGATCGGCTGTTCGCGGCGATCAGCGCCCTGCCGCGCGTGGAGCGAGAAGTCACGATCCTCCATTACGTTCACGATCGTCCCCAGCGTGACGTGGCGGAGTTCCTCGGCATACCGGTCACCACCGTCAACAACCGGTTGCGTTCCGCCCGCACGCGGCTCAAGGCAGAAAGGCTCCTCACCATGACCAGCGATGCATTCCAGCGGCACGATGTGCCGAAAGGGTTCGCCGAGCGGATCGGCCAGATTATCCGGACCGACGGTGCACTGTTCGATGTTCGGTTCGCCCCCACCCATCGTCCCGCCGTGCTCAACGCGGTGACCGTTACCGACGAGGCGGCCGGCATTGAGCTGACGGCCGAGGTCGCCCAGCATCTGGATGACGACCTCGTTCGCTGCATCGCCGTCAACGCGCCCGGACTCCTGACGGGGAGTCTCCATTCCGGCATGACGGTGGTCGACACGGCGGTCGCGATCAAAACGCCGCTGGATCATGCGTCCATTCGCCGGGTAATCGCATCGATGAAACGGGCGGCATCGGATCGGAAGGTGCTCGAAACCGGAATCAAGGCGATCGATGCCTTCTGTCCGATCCCGGCCGGTGGCGTAGTCGCCCTCACCGGTGACATGCAGACGGGAAAGATGGTGCTCGTCGAGGAGTTGATTCAGCGGCTCGGGAACAACTCTCCACCGGTCTCGATCCTCGTTTTCGTCGAAGCCCTCGCCGAGGTAGCGACAATCAGGGAGCTCGACTATCGAACATCGGCGAGTGTCCATGCGATCTACCTGCCTGTCGAAGACCCGTCAGCGGAGGCACTGGCTCAGCTCACGGCCAACTGCGACGCAGTGATCGCCCTGTCGCGTGAGCTGGGCGCCCAAGGACTCTACCCGGCAATCGACCCGCTCCGATCCAACTCCACCCTGCTCGATCCGGACGTGGTGGGCGAGAAGCACGTTCAGGTCGCGTCGGAGGGGCGGGACCTGTTGGAGCGTGCCGCTCACGTTTCCGCGGACGACGAGACTGCCGGGGGCACGAGTGTGCGAGTGCGGGCGGGCCGGGTGCGGCGTTTCCTGACCCAGCCGTTCTACGTGGCGGAGGCGTTCACGAATCGTCCCGGCGTGTTCGTGACGCGGGAGGAGGCAATCGCCGGTTGCCAGGCACTGATCCAGGGTGAGCACGACGATCTCGCCGAGGATGACCTGTATATGGCAGGATCGCTGGAAAGCATCCGCGCCGGAAGGTAGCCGCTGGCAACCGGTACGGGGGCCGGGCACCTCCGAGGTGCGTTAGCGCTTCGGGGGTGCCCGGCGCCTGGATTCCGATTGCGCAACCCTCCGGAGACGCCGGTTGACGCGTGGGCGGGTGCGGCGCATGACGAGGCAATCACGATTGGGTCCCCATAATCAACCGCGGTTCCTGCCCGGCCTGCCGACGAAAGGCCCCCTTCAGACCATGGACCCATCCGCGGGCGTTTCCTCCCCGCCACTCCGGGCGCACTTGTTCGGAACCTTCCGGTTCGATGTCGGGGGTTCGGTCGTTTCCGAACGCGCCTGGCCGCGCCGCTCGGCCTGCTCGCTCCCCTTGCTGCTCCTCACTACCTCCGCTCATCGCCTGCCGCGGGATCAAGTGCTCGACCTTCTGTGGCCCGACCTGCCGCCTCGATCCGCCGACAGTGCGCTGCGCAAGGTGTGCCGGGTTCGTCTTTACGGCGGTGGAACAGTCTTGTAACAACCGCCCCCTACGCTCGTGGGCACGGGTGCCGATTGGTTCTCCGTAACCATTGTCGGTCGGGCCGTCATGCCGGGCAGGATTCGTTGCCATCCGGTCGAGGCCGTTGAAAGCGGGTCAATCCCGCGGGGGGATGCGTCACATGCGTCGCGTTGTTGGTCTGGCTTCAATTCTTGTCGTCATGCTCTTGACCATGGTGTCCGCGGGTCGTTTGGCGCTTGGCGCGGGTGCTCAGGACGCGACACCCCCGATGGGTGGATTCGAGATCGCGCCGGGGGTCACTGCCGAACTCGTCCCTGCCGCCGAGGATCCTCCATCACTCTATCGGCTGCACGTCGCGGCGGGGGTGATCTACGAGTTTTCCGGTAACCCGTCGCTCGCGGTCGCCTATGTCGAAGCTGGCATGGCTGTGCTGCACGTGGATCGTCCGGTCACGGTGTTTCAGGCGGGGGCCCCCAACGCGGAGGGCGAGACCTTTTCCACTGGCTCCGAGTTTACGGTCACAGCGGGCACCTATTTCGTGCTTCCGCCGTTCGCGGCCGGGGTCGTTCGCAACCGCGGGGACGAACCCGCCTCCTTTTCGGTCGCGGGGATCGTTCCGGAAGGGATGGCAACGCCGGTCCCGTAGCGACCAGTGATCACCACTGCGAAGACGGCGCTACCGTGCAGCCTGCCGGAGCCGGAGCTGTGAAGGGGAAACACCTCGTCCCGATTGCATCTCGCTTCGTACACGATCCCCCGTCCCCTCGTTCATGTCCCTGGAACAATTCTGGAACATGCGCGCCCTACCCTCGTGCATACGGGCGGCGATCGGCGGCCCGGACCGGTGACCCGCAGGTCACGACCCCGGAGGTATGGCGCCATGCGTCGGAACATGTTTGCGCTGGTTGGAGTGGTGCTGCTACTGATCGTGGGCATGATGCCCGCTGTGGCCCATCAGGAAGCCACGCCGGAGAGCGGGCTCGCGGAGCTCGGCCTGCCGGTCCTCGATGTCACTGTCACGGCCTCAGGCTTTGAGGGCATCCCCGAATCCCTGGAGGCCGGCCGCTATCTGGTGACCGTCACCCCCGCCGAGGACACCGGGGAGGACGGCGGCGGTGTCTCCTTTCTCCAGCCAGCGGGAATGTCGGCCGAGGAGTTCCTCGGACTCCTGTCCGGCCCACCGGACGAGACCGGGGTTGGCGCGGTGCCGTCGACCCCGATCGGTGAGGCGAACGCGACCCCGGCCGACGGCGGAGAGGGGATGGGTGGTCCTCCGCCCGCCGTGTTCGAATCCCTGTATGCGGGTGGCACGTATGCCATGCCTGGCCAGTCGGCGGAGATCGTGCTTGACCTGCCGCCAGGCGAGTGGATTGCCTGGGCGGATAACGAGGAAGCAGCTCAGGAGCCGGTCGTGTTCGAGGTCACCGGCGAGATGCCAACGGACCTGGTCGAGCCAGAGTCCAGCGCGACGTTGTCCATGGCCGAGTACGTCATCGAGGTGACGGAAGGCGAGTTGACGGCGGGACAGCAGATCCTCAAGATCGAGAACAAGGGGGCCCAGCCGCACTTTGTCTTCGGAGCCCCTGGACCGGACGACTTGACGCAGGAACAGCTTGCGGTCGCCATTGAGGAAGAGGCTGCGGCGGGCATGACCGGCACGCCGCCGGTGTACTCCGACCTCAATCCGGATGAGGACCTCTCCTTCGAGGGTGGATTCTTCTCGGGCACCCAATCAACCGGCACCACAGTCTGGATTCCGGTCACGTTTGAGGCCGGCATGGTAGCGATGGTCTGCTTCTTCCCGGACCTGGCCGACGGCATGCCGCACGCGTTCAAGGGCATGTACACCGTGGTCGAAGTCGGGGAGTAGGGACCGCTTAGCGGCCCGATCCCTTCAATACAAGGTAAACGCAGACACCGGGAGAGGAACATCCTCTCCCGGTGTCTGCATGGTGGCATCAAATAGCGTTTCGATCGCAGACATCCGCTCTTCAAGGCTCCGCCCGCTTCCCCGATCTCCTCTCGTGCGGGACACTCCCGGAGACGCGCGGCCTACCCGGACGTGTCGCTCGGTATCGGAGGAACGTGCATGACTGCCGCCGACCGCGTCCCAACGACGATGGAATCTCCGGACGGTACCGGTGCAGGCCCGCGCGCGCTCGGGCTGCGCCCCGTGATCAACGCCGCCGCGACCCTCACCCGGCTCGGCGGTTCACTACTCGCCCCCGGGGTAATCGCGGCGATGGCCGAGGGTTCCCGTCACTTCGTCGATCTCCCCGCGCTCCAGCAGGCCGTCGGCGAGCGGATCGCCCGGCTCACGCACAACGACGCCGCCTACGTCTCGTCGGGTGCGGCCGGCGGGATCGTCGTCGCCGTCGCCGCTTGTCTCGCCGGAACCGATCCGGACCGGATCGCGCACTTCCCGTCGCTAAATGGATTCCCGAAAACCGAGGTCATCATCCAGCGCGCCCAGCGCAACGGCTACGACTATGCGATCCGCCAG
>CADCWJ010000360.1 GCA_902806365.1 uncultured Thermomicrobiales bacterium | reverse complement strand
TCGAGTACGCGCTGGTGGTCGGCCTGGTCTCGATCGCCGCCATCGTCGCCATGGGGATCGCCGGCACCTCGATCAGCGACCTGTGGGAGCGCCTCGCGGACCGGCTGGACCTCGTCCTCCCGTAGTCACGAGTCGCAGCTCCGAGGGGGGCGCTGTGCCGCGAGGCGATGGCGCCCCACCCCGGCGGCGGAGGAGCAGGGGATGACCGGCATGGCCAGGCGCTTGCGGTCCGACGAAGACGGGCAGGACGCCATCGAGTACTCACTCGTTGTCGGGCTCATTGCGCTGGTTTGCTTAGGCGCCCTCACGCTCTTCGGAAACGCCTTCAACGGATTGTGGCAGTCCGTCGCGACGAAGGTGGACGAGGCCACGGCCCTGATCTAGGGCCGAGCCGGCCATCACGCTATCATCCGTTCGATCGGCTTCAACGGGGCGGCCGGCGTCAGCCAGGGTCGCCCCGCTCCACGTAAGGAACCAGGATCGACGATGTTCGACTTCACATCGCCCGACAGCCTACCGCTCGTGGTCCAGGCGCTTATCCTGATCGTCGTGGCGATCGCCGTCGTCACCGACGTGCGCCGGCGCCGGATCTACAACGCGCTCACCTTTCCAACGATGGCCGTCGGTCTGGTTCTCAATACCGCCCTCGACGGCGCATCCGGTTTACTGGCGGCGCTCGCCGGCCTTGTGCTCGGCTTTGTGCTCTTTATCATCCCGGTCGCCGTGATGGGTCGCGGCGCGGGTGATCTGAAGCTGCTCGCCGCGGTCGGCGCGCTCGGTGGCCCGGTCTTCGTCGTCTGGTGCGCGCTCTTCACCTCGGTCGCCGGGGGCGTCTTCGCGCTCGGCGTGCTCCTGGCCAAGCGGCAACTGCTGCCGGTCGTCGGCGGTATGGTGCTCGAGCTCTACTCCGGTCAACTCCCGGGGGCCTACAGCAACATCCGCCTCCCGTACGCAATCCCGATCGCCGTCGGCGCGGTCGCGGCGCTCGCGCTTCGCTGAGTGATGGGTGATCGTATGAGCTCGAAGATACCACTTCGATTCCGCCTCCACCGTGGAAGCCCCCGGCGCCGGGAGCGCGGTCAGGCCATCATCGAGATGGCCATCGTCATGTCGATCCTGATGCTTCTCAGCATGGGGATGGTCGATTTCGGGATGTTTCTCACCGGGTATATCCGCGCCACGAACTGCACACGGGAGGCGGCGCGCGCCGCTGTCGTCCGCCGTGCCGACGCTGCGGATGTTTGCACCTCGGACAATCTGACCCCGCTCTATTCCGGATACACCGTGGCGATTGCTCCGTCCGGGTACACCACCGCCAATTCCGGAGAGCCGGTCACGGTCACGATCAACGCGACGTACGAGTGGAAGGTTCTTGCTCCGGTGGTGAACCTGTTCACGCCCGGGAGTGTCTTCCCCGCTACGAGCCCAGTGACGGTGCGCTCGACGATGCGCCTGGAAGGCCAGCGGCCATGAGGGATCGCGTCTTGAACCTCGTCACGGGCCCGCTCCATCTGTGCCGCGGTCGAGCTGCCGGCAAGACGCGGGGTCAGGCGCTCGTCATGGTCGGTGTGATGATGATGGTGCTCATCGGATTCGCCGCGCTCGTCATCGACGGGGGCACCGCTTGGTACAACCGGCGCCTGATGCAGAATGCGGTGGATGCCGCCGCGCTCGCCGCCGCCCAGAACTTGCCGCAGACATCGGGCTATTGGGATGCGTCCGGCTACGGGGTGCGATGGTTGGCCAACGATTATGCGGTGACCAGGAACGGCGTGACGGATATGGTCGTCGATTCCTCGCCGCAGCCGGCGGCAGGGAGCGAGAGCTGTACCGCCAATCCGAATGTCGACATCTTGATCTGCCAGACCTATGGTCCGAGCGACACGGTGCGGGTGACGGCGCATAAGACCTA
>CADCWJ010000359.1 GCA_902806365.1 uncultured Thermomicrobiales bacterium | reverse complement strand
TCCCAAGCGACGGGTGAACCATCGGCGGACGATGGAATGGTGTCGGGTGAGATCGGGAAGAATCCCTGGACCTTCTCCAGGACGGCCTCCCGACCGAGTGACCCGGCGATCACGCCCCGGATCATGCCGTCGGCGTCGATGAAGAGGTGGGTCGGGACATTGCGGAGGTCATATTCGGCTCGGAAGAGGGACCGGTCGGGGATGTTATAGACCGGGAAGGTCGCCCCGTTCGCCCGGGCGAAATCCGTCGCCTCCTGGCGAGACTGATCGATCGAGAGCGCGATCAACCGCACCCCGCTCGGGACCAAGGCGCGGTACGCCATCTCGATATCGGGCAACTCCGCCCGGCACGGCGGGCACCATGAACCCCAAAAGTTGAGCCAGATCGGCTGGCCGCGGAATTGAGAGAGCCTCACCGGTACGCCGTCCGGCCCGATCATCAGGAGATCTGGTGCGACTTCTCCGACGCCGGGCATGTAGCGTTGGTTGATCCCGCCCGAACCGATCTCGTCGAGGCCCGCCCTCCCACCAGCGAACCACGCTCCGAGCACGATCGCTGCGGCGAGGGCCACGCCGATCAGCGCCTGCCGGCGCGACGATCGGTGCGTGTTGGTCGTGATCACGGACGCGCGGTCAACTCTGCTGCGCTCGACCTCTGACACTAGACACCGCCGTAGGCGTGCAGGCCGCCGAAGACGTAGTTCCCGTAGTAGGTGAAGATGACCGACGCGAAGCCCAGGATCAGGATCACCGCGCCACGGGTACCACGCCAACCGCGAAGTGAGCGGGTGTGCAGGTAGACGGCGTAGACCAACCAGAGGAACAGCGCTGAGGTCTCCTTAGGGTCCCACGACCAATATGACCCCCACGCCCGGTGTGCCCAGATCGACCCGGTGATCAGGACCAGAGCCATCAACGGAAACCCGACCGTGACACCACGGAACCCGATATCGTCCAGCATCGCGGCACTCGGTAGCCACGACTTCGGCCACCGTTGCACGATCAAGAACAGCACGGCCGCCGCGAACGATATGGCGAAGGCGGCATAACCGAAGATCGCCATCGACACGTGGATCGTCATCAGTGGTTGG
>CADCWJ010000358.1 GCA_902806365.1 uncultured Thermomicrobiales bacterium | reverse complement strand
GGGTATGGGATGCCGAAACGCCGGGCGGCGGCCTCCGCGCGACCCGGCACCGGATCGCAGACCGCCGCCAGGACAACGCGGTCCTGGACATCGTCCTGGCTTAGGTGAGGCAGAATCCCACGTTGCGCGATGGTGCCCGCGCCAACGATTCCGAAACGCACGACACGCATTGCGAATTCCTTTCCCTGAATGTGTGGCGCAGCCGGGCAGTGAGCCGAGGCGGAAAAGAACATCATCTCCCGAACCGGTCGAATGCGACACGCCGGCCAGCGCCGCTGTGCCCCATGTGCCTCCCGGGACCGCTCCGATATACCATGGAAACTACCCTGCCGGGCACTGCCGACACCCGCGCCAGGCGATCCGCATCCGGCGAAACACGCCCACGCGGTATGATTCCCTGTAAGTGGGGCTCCACCAGCCGGCAATTCTGCTGATACGGTGGCACATCCCGTGCAACACGTACGTATGGGCGATTCACGCAGCCCTTCACGGCCTTGGTTGCCACGAGCGTCAACTGGTGTCCCCAGACAGATACGGACATCGGGGGGAGGGCTCAACGGTGTGGTTCTGACATGCCATGAGGTTCATGACCGGTGACGGGCCACATTGACGAGCGAGGAAGAGGAGAATACGGAATGAGAATGTTGGACGGTAAAGTGAAAATTGTCGCGCGGTCGACCGCGATCGCGTTGTTGCTTGGACTTGCCGTAAGCGGTGACGTTGCGGCCCAGGCCACCCCGACCGAGGCGGCTGGCACCGAGGAGGCAACTGAGGCTCCGACCACAGTGGCCACGACGGCGACGACGACGACTGAAGACGAAGACGGGGGATTCGACGACTGGGGTCTGCTGGGTCTGCTCGGCCTCGGTGGCCTGGCTGGTCTTCGCCGGCGAACGGCACACGTCGTCGAGCCGGTCCGGACCGAGCGCGTCGAGACCGTCGCCGACCCGATCCGCACCCAGCGCGTGGACGTCGACCCGAACATCGACACCCGCGATCCCCGGCGCTAAATAAGCTCGATAACGGAACCACGGGAGCCTCGCCGTTTGGCGGGGCTCTCTGTGCGCCCTGAGGGTGACCGGAAAGCCCCCGGCGCTTGCCGGAAATGGTCAGGGTGGCGTCCGCAGGGGATAATGCCGCTGATCGCGCCGAGATCCGAGTTCACCCTAGTGTCGCCCGAACCGTCCTTTTGCGACGGGACAAGGTACATCCGAACATGTCCAAATGACACAGCCGGAGCAGCGGCTTGCCGAAGCCGCACAACCCGATCGATCCTCGAGCGATGGCTACCGGACCGCTGCCTCGAAGCCATTGGTAGCGCCTGATTCGCCGTCGTTATCCGGCCGGGGCCGCGAGTGGCTACTCAAGGGACATCCACGCGAGACGGAGGGCAAGTACGAGCGCGAGGGGCATCACCACCAGCATCCATGGTGGCAGGTGATGTGCCTGACCGGCGTGGACTACTTTTCGACGCTCGGCTATCAGCCCGGTATCGCCGCCCTGGCCGCGGGCACGCTGGCGCCGGTCGCCACGCTGATCCTGGTGCTGGTCACACTGTTCGGCGCGTTGCCGATGTACAAGCGGGTGGCCGCCGCGAGTCCCCATGGTGACGGCTCCATCTCCATGCTCGAAAAACTTCTCAGCTGGTGGCAAGGCAAGTTGCTCGTGCTTTGCCTGCTGGGCTTCGTGGCGACCGGGTTCATCATCACGATCACGCTTTCGGCCGCCGATGCGACCGCGCACGTCATCGAGAATCCGTTCACCGGGTTCCTGCACGGGTACGAGATTCCGATCACGCTTGTCCTGATCGGTCTGCTCGGTGCCGTGTTTCTCAAGGGGTTTGCCGAGGCGGTCGGCATCGCGGTAGTGCTTGTAGCCGCGTACATCGGGCTCAATATCGTCATCATCGCCGTTAGCCTGATCGACATTGCCCGCGACCCAGGATTAATTTCCAATTGGCGCTCGGTAATGGTGGCCGATCACGGTAACCCGCTGTTGCTTGTCGCGGCGGCACTGCTCCTCTTTCCCAAGCTTGCGCTTGGACTCTCCGGATTCGAGACCGGAGTGGTGGTGATGCCGCTGGTGAAGGGGAATCCGGGCGATACCCACGAGCGCCTGACCGGCCGAATCCGGAACACACAGCGATTGTTGACCGCCGCCGCCGTGATCATGAGTGTCCTGTTGCTGACCAGCAGCCTTGCGACCACGCTGCTGATCCCGCACGAGGAGTTCGAGCCCGGCGGGGAGGCAAACGGACGGGCGCTGGCCTTTCTCGCGCACGAGCGCCTCGGCGATCTGTTTGGAACCGTGTATGACGTGAGCACGATCATGATCCTCTGGTTCGCCGGGGCTTCGGCGATGGCGGGCCTGCTCAACATCGTGCCTCGCTACCTGCCGAAATACGGGATGGCGCCGGACTGGGCCCGCGCCAGCCGGCCCCTGGTCCTGATCTTTACTGCAATCTGCTTCGTCGTCACCATCCTGTTCCGGGCCGATGTCAATGCCCAGGCGGGTGCCTACGCGACCGGTGTTCTGGCCGTCATCACCTCCGCGACGGTCGCCGTCACCCTGGCCGCGCGGCGAAAGCGTCAGAGAGGCGCCTTCCTGGGATTCGGCCTGGTCGCGGCGATCTTCATTTACACGACCGCGATCACGGTCGTCGAACAGCCACAGGGGCTTCAGATCGCGGTCATGTTCATTGCCGGGATCGTCGTCACGTCGCTCGTCTCCCGCGTCTGGCGATCGACAGAGCTGCGGGTGAGCGACGTTCAGTTTGACCCGACCGCCGAGCGGCTGCTCGAAGAAGCCAGCCGGAACGGAATTATCCGGGTGATTGCCAATCACCCCGACGACCGCACCTCCCGGGAGTATCTTGCCAAGGAGCGGGAGGAACGCGCAGCCAGTCACATCCCGGCCGGAGACCCGGTCCTGTTCCTCGAGGTCAGCGTGACCGATGCGTCCGAGTTCGCCCCGACCCTTCGGGTGCGCGGCGAGGAGATCGAAGGCCACCGCGTGTTGCGCACGGACAGCTCGTCGATCTCGAATGCAATCGCTGCGATCTTGCTCGACATGCGGGACCGCACCGGGAAGCAGCCGCACGTCTATTTCGGCTGGACCGAGGGCAACCCGCTGAAGTACCTGGCCCGGTTCGTTCTCTTCGGGGAAGGTGACATCGCTCCGCTGACCCACGAGGTGCTGCGGAAGGCCGAACCGAACGCACGCCTTCGTCCGGCGATCCATGTAGGCTGACCCGGACGGTCATGGCAACAGCGAGACTGGATCCAGTTCGTCGTTGCACCACTTGCTCGACCTCGCGCGCCAACCGTTTTGGTACCGGACAGCAGCGGAACAATCCATGCAATGCTATTCTCGAAGAGCCTCGAACGTCAGCCGTGAAGCACAAGGACACCACCATGAGCAACAGACGCAACCGCGACAACAAGCCGACCCTGCATTCCGATCTCGCCGGCCATGTTGGAGAGGCGACTGATGTCACCGATGTCAGCAAGGTCGTGGACGTGACGGACCCGATCGAGGTCCAGGCGCCTGCGGTCGAGGACACGGTGACGGCACATTCCGACACGTTCGACACCACGCTTACCGATGTCATCGAAGACGAGGGCGTGATCCGCGTTCCCCTGAGAGAAGAGCGCCTTGAGGCGCAAACCGTTCCCACGCAACTTGGGAGCGTGATGTTCCACAAGCGCATCGAGGAAGTCCCCAGCGTTGAAGATGTGGAGCTTCACCAGGACGATGTCTCGGTCGAGCGCATAAGCAGCGACGAACTGGTGGACGCTCGTGAAGACCCGTGGTACGAGGGTGACACGCTCGTGATCCCGGTCTACCAGGAAAAAATCGTCACCGAGACGCGCCTGGTTCTCAGCGAGCTGCTCCGGGTCAAGCGCAAGGAGCGAATCGAGCACGTTATGGTCGAGGGCACGGTGCGACGGGAGGTCGTCGATGTCGAGCCGATCATCAATGAGACCGGCACGACAACGGACGCTTCCGAGATCGTCGCCGACAAGAGCTGACGGTCGGGCCCCGGAACCGGAACGGGACGCCCCGCGTTAGGGTGTCCCGTTGTCATTCGTTCGCTTGTCAACGCGCCAATACCGGCAGCGTCAAGAGCGCTTCTTCTTCTTGTTTCTGCTGCGCCTGCGCGAGTTTCCGAGGTCGCCGACCTTGGCCGATCCTGACAGCGTGTTCCCATCGCCGGTCACATGGATCTCCTCGCGGCGGAGGCTTTCCGTGACTACCTGATTGTCGGTGACCGATTCCTTTGCGATCTCGATCTCTTCGGTCACGCGAGCATTCTTCTGGATGTCGACGTCCTGACCGGAGACGTGGACATTGATGACCCCACTCTCGAAGACCGCTTCTTCCGGAGCCAGATCCCGAGCGACTGGATGCCGCGTGACATTGACGCGTTCCTCGACCACCGGCACCTCGAGCACCTGCTGGTTCTCGATGACGTTCGTTGCGATGCGGACAGCTCCCCGATCGACCTCGTTGATGGTGACATCCAGCTGTTCTTCGCTGAGCTTCAGGCTGATCGTGTCCGCGTTATGCTCATGGGGAAGCTCACGGTCCGTGAAGTGCTCGAAGGGGACCGGTTCGAGCATTTTTCCCTCGGGCTCGACCCCACTCTGGAGTTCCGCGCCGAGCGTGCTCCCAATCGGTGGCGACGCCCATGATTGCATTCCGGATGCGTCATCGACAGACGTGGCTTCTCTTGTCATCGACTCTGGCCTGCTGTCCCAGCCCTGCTCGAGCGCGACCTCGCTGGTCATGGTGAGCCGGATGCGGTCTCCGTCCACCCTCTCGATCGCGTCGACGGGGATGTAGTAGTCCGTTTTCCGGAACAGGCCCTTGCTGGCGACCACATAATCGCCTTCAACCCGATCCACGGACGCCATCTTTTCGCCATCGGAGCCGAGGACATCCATGCCATCGGTGATTTCCGCCAGCGACACATGTTCGGCCATTGCCTGAATCTCCTGTTTCCCGTTGCCGGACCTGTTCCGGAACCGCGAGCGCAATCCGTGAACTGCCTGCCCTGCGCAATGCACCATGCATACCACGCTGCAGCGGAGGGCACTTGGACGTCGGTTGGCTGGTGTCCGGGCGCATTCGACGGGGCCGGGAATCTCCAATACAGGGCCCGCGCGTATGCTTCCACGGTCGCGGAATGAGCCAGAGCGCACTGTCCGCATCGGGATGTGCTTGCCACACCAGTGAGGAGTGATCCATGCCAACCGGGATCGACCATATCGTCATCGCCGTGCGCGACCTCGACCTCGCCATCGCGGATTATACCGCCGCTGGATTCACGGTCTCTCCGGGCGGTGAGCATACCAACGGCACTACCCACAACGCACTGGTCCCCTTTGCCGACGGCTCCTACTTCGAGCTGATCGCCTGGAAACGACCGGAGGAGCCAGTGCCGACCGCCTGGTGGCATCGGTTCCGGGCCGGCGAAGGCGTGATCGACTTTGCCCTGCGAACCGACGATCTCGATGCCGAGGTAGTCCGACTCCGGGCGGCCGGCCTGAATGTGCCGGAGCCCGAGGCGGGTGGCCGCACCCGCCCCGATGGGCAGCGTGTCGAATGGCGCAATCTCCATTTCGGGGAAGGCACCGCGCCGTCCCTGCCCTTCTATTGCCACTCGACGAACGATCGCTCGCTTCGCGTTCCCGGCGGCGCGGCGGCCATTCACGACAACGCGGTGACCGGTGTCGCCGGGGTCACGATTGGCGTCACCGACCTGGAAACGGCGTCGCGGGATTTCGCGCGACTGACGGGCGCGGTGGATGACGCTG
>CADCWJ010000357.1 GCA_902806365.1 uncultured Thermomicrobiales bacterium | reverse complement strand
TGCCCTGGAAGCGGCATCGGAGCGAAGCCGAATGGGTCGAGGGATCTTGGTACACGAACCATCCCCATTGAGATGTTCGTCCAACCGGACAGTTCACGTTGAACAGACACATGAGCGACGTCGCAGGGTCCGGGCGAACACCCTGCATGACCCATAGAACGCGCATTGATCGCACCGGGACCGACTCCTGCCCCACGCCGGTGATTCAGCACGGGCCCGCGTTACGTTTCCGTCGCCCGCGGCGTGCATACTGGAACCAACGGGGGCGCTCCACGCTCCGCCACCCACCGACCGTCCGGCGCATTCGCATCAGGCATCTCCATCGCTGCCACACCCCTTGACCTGACCCAGGCCAGTCGCTCGCGCGCCCGGACGATCCTCCTCGCCGCCAGCATCCTGATCGTCGCCCTCAACCTCCGGGCGACGATCATCGCCGTCTCCCCGCTGCTCGACGCGATTCGTGACGACACCGGCATCTCCGGGACCCTCGCCGGGCTCCTGACGACGCTGCCCGTCGTCCTCTTCGGGCTGCTGGCATCGGTCGCGCCACGCCTCGCCCGGCGCTTTGGCACGGATCTCGTCGTTGCCGGGACGATGACCGTGCTCGCCGGCGGAATTCTCCTCCGGCTCGCCCAGCCCGTCCCGTTCCTCTTTCTCGGCACGGCCATCGCCGGGGCGGCGATCGCGATCGCCAACGTGCTCATGCCCGCGATCGTGAAGCGCGACTTTCCCGGCCAGATGGGGCTGATGACCGGGCTCTACACGATGGGAATCTCCGCTGGCGGGGCGTTCGGCGCCGGGCTGACGCTGCCGGTGGCACGCGCCGCCGGGCTCGACTGGCGGGGCGCACTGGCGATCTGGGCTTTCCCGGCTATTTTCGCGATCGCGTTCCTGAGCCTTCGGCTGATCCTGCAGGCGGCGAGGCAATCCGACGCGGAACGGGCCGCGCGGCTGGACCGGAGCGTGGCAACGCGGCGACCTCCCACCCCTTCCCTCTGGCGCGATCCGCTCGCCTGGCGGGTCTCCCTCTTCATGGGCCTGCAGTCGTTCATCTTTTTCGCGGTCTCATCGTGGACGCCGACCCTGCTCGTGGACAACGGGATGACCGAGGCGCGGGCCGGCCTGATGCTCTCGCTGGCGAACATCTTCGGGCTGGTGGCGTCGTTCGTCGCCCCGATCGTCGCCAACCGCGCCCGCGACCAGCGCACATTGATTGCTGTCGTGGTCGCGATCTGGGCGGTCGGGATCGGCGGGCTCCTGATCGCCCCAACGAGCTGGACGATCCTCTGGATGGCACTGTTCGGGATCGCGGCTGGGGCGGCCCTGAGCATCGCCCTCACCCTGATCGTGTTGCGCTCGCCGGATACCCCGCACGCCGCCGCCCTGTCGGGGATGGCCCAATCGGTCGGCTACCTGCTGGCCGCGACCGGTCCCTCGATCGTCGGCGCGCTGCACGATCTCTCGGGCGGCTGGCATGCCCCGGTCGTGTTCGTCCTGCTCGTCCTCGTCCCGACGCTGCTGTTCGGCCTCGCCGCCGGCCGCGACCGCCTCGTCGGCCAAACGCCAGGAAGCTAGCCAAGCACCGCAAACTCCACTGGGCGCTCGCGATCTTCCACCATCTCGACTGCTGGCCAGGCAGCGCTCATGTGCCGTCCAGATAGTCGAACAACGCGTTCGACCATTGCCGCCGGTCGTTGATGAGCCGTGCCCAACCTTCCGGCTTCCACTTGTTGAGATCGGCGATCATCGCCTCGACCGAGAGCACGTCGGTCAGGCCCGTCGCCTCCATTACGGCGTCTCGCCCCTGGTCGGTTATGGCGCCCCAGACCAGGATTGCGCCATCCGCCCTGTGCGCCTTTCCCGCTATCGTCAGGTTCAGGCACTGGGGATCAGCCGCAAATCTCCTGAGTAGTTGAAATGCCTGGCCCGTGTGATGCGCCAGTTGTCCTGGGTCCGCAAGCCGCAGATATTTGTAGCTGTTGTATTCGAGCTCGCACTTCAGCTCTCCAGCAAACACCTTCCTCGAATTTCCCTCGCCTCGCTGGAACGTGAAATCGAGCGTACTCCACGTTCCGGATGAGGGATCCCGTAAGGTGGGGCGACCGAGATCCGAGTATGGTGATGCGTCATACGCACACCATGTCCGCACGACTTCTTCACTGAACAGCCCAAACAGTCGGGACAGGAACTTGTCTCTCCGAGGAATGTTCGTCTTGAAGACCCGCTCGATTGGCCCGCTCTCCCTGCCCTTTGGCATATCATCCATGGCCCTGACTCCACCAGTCGAGCGCTCGCGCCACTGCCATAACAAGTCTCATCTCGAGAAATTACGTACACGCTCCACCAATAGGGTTGGAAGATGTAATTGCCAACCCTATTGGTGGTAATGCTTTATTGTCGCTGCTCCGTCTACCAGTACCAGATCACCCCATACACGAGAAGATCACACCCCAGATGCGTGATACCCCGGGCGCTCACCTCGGCGGGTCAGTCGCTGCCCTTGAGCAGAACGAAGCAAGTCTCGATTAGCCGTTGTCGTCAGCAGAGATGACTGCACACGTCGCGGGGTCATCCGCCAGCTTCGGCCACCCGCTTCAACTCCGGCAGGTAACTGGTCCAGCCTTCGAGATGCGAGGCGCGGTCCGCGTCCTCGTGCGGCAGCGCCTCGCCCGGTCGAAACGGGCC
>CADCWJ010000356.1 GCA_902806365.1 uncultured Thermomicrobiales bacterium | reverse complement strand
CCGTCGGTCAGGTGAACACGTTTCTCCTTGATTCGCCGGATGGCTGCACCCTGATCGACGCGGGCTATCCCGGCAAGGAGGATGTGATTCTAGGGGCCGTCCGCGACCTGGGGAAGCAGCCGAGCGATATCCGTCACATCGTCGTCACCCACGCGCACGCCGACCATATCGGCAGCCTGGCCGCGGTCAAGCAAGCGACCGGGGCGGAGGCGTACATCCATCCGCTGGACGCGCCGATCGCCACCAAGGGCAAAGGGTTTCGCCCGCTCACGCCCGCTCCCGGGTTGCTCGGCGGCATCCTCTTCCGGATCTTTGCCCGAATGGTCGATACGGTGGAAGCGACGACCATCGAGCATCGCCTCGAGGATGGGGAGACGCTGCCGATCGCGGGTGGCCTCACCGTCATTCACGTTCCCGGTCACTGTGCTGGACAGGTCGCGTTGCTGTGGCCGCGCCACGGTGGAGTCCTGTTCGCCGCGGATGCCTGCGGCAACACGATGGGGTTGAGCCCGTCCGTGGGGTACGAGGATTTCGAGGAAGGCAAGCGCAGTCTGGCCAGGCTTGCCAAGCTCGACTTCGACAAGGCGTGTTTTGGTCACGGCAAGGCCATCATGCACGATGCCTCCGCTCGCTTTCGAAAGAAGTGGGCGTAGCCGTGCCCAGCAGGCGCCCGTGGAACGAGATTCGGAACATGCTCCGGATTCCCCGGATCGCTTGAAAGGGCGCTGGGGATTCCCAGGGCGATCGGGTAGTCCGCTGGAAACTCAATCGATCCGCCGCGAGCGCGGAGCGCCCCCCGGGAGTGGGCCACCGCCTCGCGTTTGCACCCCATCATCCTCCGCCGTCGTGAAAACCGGACCCGCCGCTGAAGCCGGTACGTTTCGTCTGCCCACGATCGCCGTGCCAGCGTTGTGACGCCTGCGCGCCGGGTGACGCATCCTCCAGGTTGAAATCGGCCCGCTCCACACCGGCAAGATCGGACGACGCGGGTATGCTTGAATGAAACGGAACCGGGGCCACTCGGGGTCGGCGACCCGATGCCCCGAACACGCACCCGCGAGTCCGGACCAGACCGGAGGTGGCATGGCACATATCGTGGTCGTCGAAGACGAACAGCAACTGGCGCACCTGATCGCGCAAACGTTGCGGGACGACGGACACCAGACTGAGATCATCCGGGATGGCCAGGTGGCGCTCGATCGGCTGACCGGTCCGGGCCGCATCTCGCCCGACCTGATCATCCTCGATCTTGGCTTGCCCGGCGTTGATGGCCTGACGATCTGCCGCCGGATCCGGCGCGAGCGGATCGTCCCGATCGTGATGCTGACCGCCAAATCCAGCGAGCTGGACAAGGTACTCGGGCTCGAGCTGGGAGCCGATGACTACCTGACGAAACCGGTCTCCCTGCGCGAGCTCCAGGCTCGCGTCTCGGCCATCCTGCGGCGCGTCGAGATGATGCGCGTCGAGTCGAGAACCGAGGATGACAGCACCAAGCCGATCACCTATCACGATCTTTCGGTCGATCCGCTGGGACGGGAAGTAGTGGTCGGCGACCAGGAGGTGAACCTGACGGCCAAGGAGTTCGACCTGCTCTATCTGCTCGCCTCGCATCCGGGGCGCGTCTTCTCGCGGACCTATCTGCTGGACCGGCTCTGGGGCGACGGCTATTCCGGCTTCGAGCGGACGGTCGACACGCATATCCAGCGTCTGCGACGCAAGCTCGGCGGATCAGGATCGGTGGCCGACCATATCGTGACGCTCTGGGGCGTCGGCTACAAGTACGACCGGGTGAACAGCGCGACGAGCGACCCGGGCGACGCGCCGGACACTGTCACGACGACGGTGAGATGAAACAGGCCTGGGCCGGGAACCACCCTCGCGCGGGTAGCTCCGGGTTCGCCCGGATCCTGTACTGGATCCTGACTCCGGTCCGCCTGTTCCAGACAAAGACCAGCGTTCAGCTCATCCTCAGCTACCTGACCGTCTCACTGCTGACGATCGCGCTCTTCTTTGGGGCGATCAGCCTGGCCGTGATCTGGGCACCGATGAGCAATCTCTTCAATGTCGAGGAGATCTCGATCGACTTCGTCCTCGGCGAGCAGGCACGCTCGTACGTGCATTGGCTGGACCCCGACGAGATCGCCCCGGTCTTGAGCGGGGAGGCCACGACCGGCGATCTCCAGCGTGACCTCGACGCCAGGCTGCACCGGATCGTTGCCGGCGAGGTTCCGGGATTCGAGTCCAGGCTGAGCGACGACGCGGCGCCCCGGATCGCCGCGGTCGCGCTTGCCGACGCCAGCGGCACGATCGTCGCTTCATCCGATCCCGGCTGGATCGCCGCCGGTCAGACGATCAGCGAGTTTCAGCGCCCCGCGCCCCGCGAGGCGGCAGCAACCACGATCGCCCTTCAGGGGCAGCTCGATCCGTCGTGGAACGCGTACTACTCGATGAGCGTGTCGATGGAGCGCACGGCCGCCGCGTATCCGATCATCACCAGCGCCGGCACCATGGCCGGGGCGCTCATTCTCGAAGGCAATCCGATCGGCACCGTGGTCGGACAATCGCGCATCCAATCCTTGCGCCAGCTGGCGACATCGTTCCTGGGATCCTTGTGGACACTTGCGATTCCGGCGCTCGCCATCTCGATTCCATTCGGATTCTGGCGCGCCCGCTCGATCTCACGACGGCTGGCGCGGATGGCCGACGCGGCCGACGCGATGGCCAGCGGACACCTCGAAACCCGGATCCGGGTCCGCCGGCGAGACGAGATCGGCCGGCTGGCGGATCGCTTCAACCAGATGGCGGCGCACATCGAGGCAACCGAACAGGGCCGGCGCGCGTTCATGTCGAACGTCTCCCACGAGCTGCGGACGCCGGTCTCGATCATCCAGGGCACGGTCGAACGCCAGCTCGCGCGCAGGGCGGAGCTGGAACCCGAGCGGCGCGCGGCGCTTCAGCTGATCCAGACCGAGGCGATGGTGCTGACCCGGCTGGTGAGCGACCTCACCACGCTGACGCGGGTCGACGAGCAGAACTTGCGGCTCGAGCGGCATGCCCTCGATATCGCCGCGATCGCCAGCGACACGGTGAATGGCATCCGGGACCTGGCCTGGAACCAGTCCAAGGTCAGCGTCGAATCGCTGATCCCGCCGGACCTGCCCCCCGTGTTCGCCGACGAAACCCGGATCCGGCAGGTTCTCAGCAACCTGCTCTACAACTCGTTGCGCCATACCCCGGCCGGCGGGTTGATCGTGCTCCAGGCGAGGCTCCTCGGGGATGCCGTCCAGATCTCCACCAGCGATACCGGACAGGGCATTGCCAGGGACGCGCTGCCGAACGTCTTCGACCGGTACTTCCAGGCAGAGCGCGGCAACCGCCACGCCGGGGGCAGTGGTCTCGGCCTCAGCATCGTGAAGCAGCTTGTGGAGGCGCACGGCGGCACGATCAGCGTCGAGAGCGAGATCGGCCAGGGCACTACCTTCCGGTTCACGCTTCCCCGTGCCGATCTCAAGCCGGCCGGTTGAGATCGCGTCCGTTCGCGGCAACCTGGCACGAGCACCATGTCGCACGACGGGCCGCGGCGGTATACTGGCGGCATCGTCACATTCCGGTCGCACTGGTGCCAAGTTGGCACGGGAATTGCCCCGTCTCTCGCGTAAGTACGTTGGAGTAGGTTAAACGAGACCGCTTCTGGTCTCGTTCGACAATGGCCTGGAGTACCGCTTGATGGCAGTGCTCCTCAGCTTTTGGAGCGCGCCGAGCGGCGCTCCGTCGAGTTCCACGGCGGAACACACCCGAAAAGGATGGTCGACATGGCGGCACGCAAGACAGGCAGATCAGGAATCTCACGGCGGCAACTGATGAAGCAGGCGGCGGTCGGCACCGCCGGCGTCGGCGCGGCAAGCATGGGGTTCACCTCGACCCGGCGCCCGGCGAGCGCGGCGCAAGCGACGCCCAACCCGAAGGTCTCGGGCAGCCTCGTCGAGTGGGGCTTCGGTGTCGCCGAGACCAACGTGCTGGCCCGGAGCCGGGTTCAGGCCTTCCAGGAGGCCTACCCGAATGTCGACCTGCAGATCGTCGAGTCGTTCGACGAGCAGAAGTTGCTGACGGCGGCGGCCTCCGAGCAGTTGCCGGACGTGATCTGGCTGAGCCGGTTCGAGACGGCGACCTGGGCCGCGCGCAACGTGCTCCAGCCGCTGACGCCATTCATCGAGCGCGATGGCTACGACACCTCCGTCTTCTACGAGGCCGCAATCAACGAGGCGACGTTCGAGGATGAGCTCTACGGCATCCCCGGTGGCATGGATGTGCGGATGCTGTTCGTGAACCTGGATCATCTCGCCGAAGCGGGGATCGACCCGGCGACGATCGACACCTCGAACTGGGAGCAGCTCAACGAGCTGGGCGCCCAGCTCGTCCAACGGGACGGGGACAACGCCACCCGCTGGGGCTTCGATCACAAGATCCAGCAAGGCAACGTCTGGCTCTGGGGCAAGGGCAACGGCGGGTCTTTCATCAGCGAGGATGGCTCGGAGGCGACCTTCAACAACGAGAAGGTCGTGGAAGCGGTCGAGATCGGAAAGCAGGGCTACGACGCCCAGGGCGGATACCAGGCGTACGAGACGCTGGCGACGACCTTCCAGGGCGACGAGCAGTTCGCGCGCGGCCTGGTCTCCATGACGCTCTACGAGCAGTGGATGATGTCCGGCCCGATCGCGACAGTCGCGCCGGACCTGAACTTCGACGTCCTGCCGATCCGGCAGCGGGGGTCCGG
>CADCWJ010000355.1 GCA_902806365.1 uncultured Thermomicrobiales bacterium | reverse complement strand
GCTGGCATCAAGGCGGACTATGACCCGCCGCGTGACATCCTCTGTGGCTGGCCGGTAGAACCTTCCGCGCACAGAGCGAGCCCACTGCTCGTCGGTGATCGGCGGAATGTCCGAGAAGTCGACGTCGTCGTCCGTCATCGCGTCGAGCGCCGCCAGCTCATCTTTATGCCGCTCAAGGATCCTCTTCATATCGTCGACGCCCATTGCTCGTTGCCCTTCGCGCGGAGATGAGACGGATCACCTCTTCTCCCGCTTCGTCCCGCGACATCCATACCTCCGCAAGCAGGCGACCCACCGGCAGCCGGGCGATCGTCAACCAACGTACCTCGTCGCCGTGGACCTGCTCCTCGATGTCCTTCCTGAATGGATCGGAGAAAGCCAACTGGTCCAGTTCGAGGCTGACGCGGTGCTTGGCGCGCTCACCGCACCAGACCTCCCTCCGGTGCAGAAGGGAGGCCGGTGCGGCGAGCGCGTCGATTGGCTAGATGTCGGTGAAGTCGAGGTAGCGCTCGCTCTCGAACTTCGCCGGGTCAAGGTCCATGCCGATCCCGACGACGTCTTCCGGCAGATGGATCGAGCCGTTGACCGGCTTGAGCGGGGTCTTCAGGAAGTGCTGATGGACCTCGTTCCACTTGATCAGGTACTCGATCATTGGCACGCTGGTCGGTGACTGGGCGAAGGAGAGATGGGCATTGGCGAGGACCGAGTGCCCGTGCGGGATCATCGGAATGTCGTAGACAGAGCAGAGCGTGAAGATTTTCTGCATCTCGGTGATACCGCCGGCCCAGTAGGTGTCGGCCTGCAACACGTCCACGCCCTCGGCGGCCAGCAGCTGGAAGGCCCCCCAGCGGGTGTACTCGTGCTCGCCGCCGGAGATCGGCAGCACCGAGCGCTGGCGGGCCAGGCGGTAGGATTCGATCCGATCGGGCATCACCGGTTCCTCAATCCAGCGCACACGGTACTCGAGGAACTGCTCGGCAAGGCGCTCGGTGTAGGGGACGTCCCAGCTCATCCAGGCGTCGATCATGATATCGACGTCCGGCCCGACCGCCTCGCGCAGCGCTCGGACCAGCTCGACATTGCGGCGGATCCCCTCCGGTCCGTCGACCGGTCCACTGCGCGGAAACCACTTGGTTGCCGTGTAGCCCTGCGCAACGAACGACCGGGCGCGCTCGGCCGCGCGCTCGGGCTCGATCGAGTAGCCCAGGGCGCTGGCGTAGGCAGGGATCTCGGTCATCGTCGGGCCGCCAAGCAACCGGTAGACCGGCGCGTTCGCCCAGCGTCCCTTGAGATCCCACAGGGCGCAGTCGATGTTGCTGATCGCGAACATCGCCTCGCCCTTGCGGCCGTGCACCGCCGAGCGATACATGACGTCCCAGAGGCGCTCGTGGGCCATCGGATCCTCGCCGATCAGCAACTCGCGGAACTGCCGCCAGACGATGAAGGCGACGTCGAGCGAGGTCGGCCCGGCGATGCCGGTGACGCCTTCGTCCGTCTCGACCTCGACGAAGACCGCCTCGATGGAGAGATCGCCATCGTCGTTGGCGCGCATCTCCCGGCGCCGCCGGGACCGGTACTCGGGGTAGACATCGATCGGCTGGATCAGGCGCTCTTCCCAGAACGTTCCCTCGAAGGGCAGCGTCCCCGTCACATGATGCAGGCGGACATCGGTGATCTTCATGGATCAGACTCTCCCAGGGTAACGGCGCGAATCCGGTGGCGACAGCCTACCAACTCGCTGACGAACCGGAAAGCCTGATTTGGACCATGACGCCGCCGCATGGGTTGTCTCCCGCTTCCGGGAGTGCAATGCT
>CADCWJ010000354.1 GCA_902806365.1 uncultured Thermomicrobiales bacterium | reverse complement strand
TGGGCGCGACGCCGGCGCTGAGCCACGACCATCCCCGCCACGGCATCTTCCTCTCGTCGGCGGCGACGCCGGAGGGGGAGCGGTTTATCCACGCCCTCAACCTCGACGGGTTCGACAAGCCGGTGCGGTTGAGCGAGCGCGGGAAGCCACTGTTCGAGGGGCGGACGGTGATGCTGCGGCGCCGGGACGGTGTGATGCTGCCGCTCGGGCTCGATCGTGGCGATGTCCGGGTAGCCTGGTCGACGGTCGAGATCCCGGAGTGGAACGACGACGGGATCACGGTCCGCCTGATGGGCGGGGACGACGCGATCCTGCTCGAGACGGGCCGGACGCTGTCACCTGGCGACGGTTACGAGATTGCCCCTCGCGACGGCGGAGCGCTGGTGACGTTTACCGGTCGTGGTACCGGCGACGAGTTGCTGACCCTGCGCTGGTCAGGATCGAATCGCGCTGAATCTCAGTCCTGTCCTGCCGGCGTGTCGACGGGGACGTCGGGAAGACGAGGGGCTCAGTCATCTTCACATAGTGTGCGGAGCTGCGTATAATCGAGCCCGGGTTCCTCATCTCATGGTTGGCGCATCTCGCGACCCGCGGCCGGTATTGCGTGCACCGGGTTTCCGGTCCGCTACCGCATCTGCAGGGTCAAGGAGAAAAGCGATGAGCGATGTTGCGTTCCTGGCGCTGCCGGCGAGTGAAACATCCCGCCTGATCGATTTCGAGAAGGCGGAGCTGCATCCCGGGTTTGCCGGTGGCTGGATCCTCGTGGTGCAGGGTGAAGCCCCTTACCGGAACATGGATGTGCGGCTGGTTCCAAGGATCTATATCCGGCAGCCGGAGTACTGGGGGATCGAAGTCGTCGGCACGCTGCCGGGCGGCGCGGTGCCGGACGTGACCGGTCCCTATGCCGTCGCATTGCCGCTTGAGGGGGCAATGGGCAAGAACGGTGTCGAGGTCGTCGGCGCGACGAAAACGGAGCGGTTCGATATCTGAAATGCGATCGCCCCTGCGTTCTCCCGCCAACGTGGGATGCGTCACGACGGCAACAGCCCCGGTTCCTGGAGAACCGGGGCTGTTGCGATGAGCCACGTGCAGGCGCCTCAGGCAAGGACCTTGCTTGATGCCCGCTGGGCGGCGGTCGGCACCTCCAGCTCTTCGAGCAGCCGCGCCAGCTCGGCTCGATCCTCCTCGCCCGGGTTCGCCAGCGGCGAGCGGGCCGGCCCTGCCTTGTGCCCCAAAATTTCCATCGCCGCCTTCATCACCGAGACCTCGAATCCCGGGCGACGCTGGCGCAGCGCGTAGAACGGGCGCACCACCCGCGCGTGATAGAGCGAGAGCCCGGCGTAATCCCCGGTGGACGCGAGCCGGAACAGCTCGGCCGACGCCTCCGGCCAGAAGCAGGCGAGCGACGAGGTGAAGCCTTCCGCTCCAGCCGCGAAGTAGGGACCGACGAGGTCGTCACCCGTGCCAGCCAGCCAGACCAGCCGCTCCGGACCGAGCCGCTCGCTGACGTACTCGCGAATCTGCTGGAAGAGGCGGACATCACCGCGCCCGTCCTTGAAGGCCACCACGTTCGGCACCGCCTCGACGAGCTTCTCGACCATCACCGGCGTGAACAGGGCAGCATCGCGCGCGTACGGGATGATCCCGAGCGACGTGACCGAGGCAATATCGGCGTAGTAGTCGATCAGCGCCGCCGGGTCGGGCTTTCCATAGTAGGGCGGCACGATCATGATCGCCGCCGCCCCGGACTCTTCCGCCGCGCGGGCGAGGTCGGCGCCGAGGCGCGGGCCGAAGCCAGCCGCCGCGATCACCGGCTTGTCGCCCGCTGCCTCGACCGTGCGGCGGACCACCGCGTTCGCTTCGTCGGGCGTCAGCGCGAAGATCTCACCAGTGCCACTGGGGGCGACAATCGCGGAGATCCCGCTATCGGCGAGAAAAGCGCTGTTGTCATAAACAGCGTCGAGATCGACGGTACCATCTTCGGCAAACGGGGTGATCGGGAAGGCGAGGGCACCCTTGAGATGGGGCCGGATCGCATCCGGCGTCCAGGCAGTACGATGCGGACGAGCGGTCATGGTCGTAATCCTTCGCTGAGTCCGGGGCTCGCACCGGATTGACACGCCCCACGGTCCCTGCATACTCTGCCCATCGCGACCGAACGTCAAGCGGTAACGCGCCGGCGCGGCCGCGACGGCAGTTCCCCGCCAACCCAGGAGCATCGATGAAGATCGTTGAGATGAAGGTCACACCGGTCTCGATCGCGGACGCTCCACTGCGGAACTCGATCGGCATTCACGAGCCCTACGTCGGGCGGATCGTCGTCGAGCTGGTCAGCGAGGATGGGATCTCCGGGTTCGGCGAGAGCGCGTTCAGCACACAGATGCTGGCCGATCTCGAAAGCGTCAGCGAGGTGATTGCCGGGCACGACGCCCTCGAGATCAC
>CADCWJ010000353.1 GCA_902806365.1 uncultured Thermomicrobiales bacterium | reverse complement strand
TGATGCTCTTCGGCGGCTTCGCCTTTTCACCGGCTGCCGCCCAAGCCGCGTCGACCCAGACCCTGGACGACCTCAACTTGCGGGCCGAACCCGCCCTCAACGCTTCGATCCTCGACGTGATGCCGGCGGGCTCATCATTGGACATCGTTGGCGACCCAGTCGACGGTTTCTACCTTGTTTCCTATGGCGGGCAGACCGGTTATGCATACGGCGATTACCTGTCCGCCGGCGGAACGGGTAACGGACCGGTAACTACCGGCGGCGACATGAGTGAAGTCAACGTCGTCGATGGCCCGGTCAACTTCCGGTCCGGTCCCAGCGAAGATGACAGCATCATCTCCGTCATCCCGGATGCCGGCCTGGTGGCCCTCACGGGCGACAGCTTCAACGGGTACTACAGCATCATCTACTCCGACCAAAGTGGTTGGGCGCACGGCAATTCCATCTTCGGTACGAGTGGCGACGATGGTGCCGCACCGGTCGAGGCACCTGCTGTTCCGGAGACACCGGACGTTCCCGACGAGCCCGCAACCGAAAACACCGTCCCCGTCGGCGACGACGTCACCGGCATTGCGACAGTCTTCGACGGGGCGCTGAACCTTCGCTCGGGGCCGGGCGGTGACTACGCCGTCATCTCCACGCTTCCGGATGGGTCGGCGGTCGAGCTTCGCGGCGCTGAACAGGCGAACTTCCTGCCGGTGAGCTTCGATGGCCTGACCGGTTGGGCATCCGCGGACTTCCTCGTTCTCGACGGCGATGACGCCGCCGCGCCGGAGGCTCCTGCCCCACCGGCGGAAGAACCGGCCGCACCCGAAGCACCCGCGCCAACGGAAGTTCCAGCCGCGCCCGTGGAACAGCCAGCGGAGCAACCTGCCCCCCCGGCGGAAGTGCCAGCTGAACAACCGGCGCCGGCGCCGGTAGGGCAGACCGACATCGTCTCGATCATCTATGCTGCGGCTGACGAGTACGGTCAGTCACGCGAGGACATGCTTCGGGTCGCGACCTGCGAGTCGAATCTCACCCCGACAGCCGTGAACCCGACCAGCCAGGCAAGCGGACTGTTCCAGTTCATCCCGAGCACCTGGGCCACCACGCCATACGCGAACGAGGACATCTTCGATCCCGTCGCGAACGCGCGAGCGGCCGGCTGGATGTGGGACAACGGCCGACGCAACGAATGGGAGTGCCAGTAGACACAACATCGATCGGGATCACCTCCCGATTGACGACACGGGGC
>CADCWJ010000352.1 GCA_902806365.1 uncultured Thermomicrobiales bacterium | reverse complement strand
GTCGAGCAGGGCGATACGACACTCGAGCCTGAGGCGCGGACTCCGTTCTACGAGCAGGCCAGCCAGATCCTGGTCGACGACATCCCGGGGCCGTTCCTCTACCATCCGTTGAACACGGTCCTCGTCCAGGACTACGTCACCGGATACACCCCGGGTGCCAGTGATGTGGAATGGCCAGGGCAGTACGGTTCTCTCATGACGCTCGACGTCGAGCGCCCGGCGGAGTAACCTTCGCCCGACCGCTACGCCAAACCCGGGCAACCGGAGCCACCGACACCAGCACGGGCCAACCCGTGCTGGTGTCGCCGGTCCTGACGCCGGTCGCATCGCCCCGGACGTGGACTTCCGCACCTTCTCGCGGGGCCATTGGTCCCTCGACTGCCTCTGCCCAACCACTCCCAGTCGTCTGCTCGTTCCCCGGGGGGCGCCATGGCCGCATTCTTCATCCGCCGCGTGTTCTGGATCATCCCAGTGGTGGTCACCGTGGCCGTCGTGACCTTCTTCCTGATGTATCGTGCCCCGGGCGGTCCGTGGGACCTCGACAAGCCATTGCCCCGCTCGACGGTGCGTCAGCTCAATGCCAAGTTCGGCCTCGACAAACCCCTCTGGGTCAACCCAGACGCGGTCGGCGACGCCTGGGACGAAGGCGAAAAGAACCCGTTGACGCTGGGCCGTGAATTCCTCGATAGCCAATTCTTCAACTACATGTTCGGCGTCTTTCAGTTCGACCTTGGGCCGTCCTATGCCTCCAAGGGTGCAGATAGCGTCCAGAGTGTGATCGCGGACAAATTCCCGGTCTCGGCCAAGATCGGCCTGGTCGGCATCATCTTCGCGATCGTCACCGGCCTGCCGCTGGGGATCATCGCCGCCCTGCGCCAGAACACCTGGGTCGACTACTTCTCCCTATTCTTCTCCACCATCGGTGTCTCGGTCCCCACCTTCGTCAGTGGCCTCCTCTTATTGATATTCATGAGCCAGGTCCTCGATGTCTCACCGATCCGGCGTCCGGACGAGTGGAACGGGCTCGGCCCCGCCTACCTTCTCCCCGGCATCGTCTTGGGGTTGGGCACCACCGCCTACATCGCCCGCCTGACCCGGGCCAGCATGCTGGAGATCAAGCGGCAGGACTTCGTCCGGACGGCCCGGGCCAAGGGGCTCTCCAATACCCCCGTCATCACCCGGCACATGCTCCGCAATGCCCTGATCCCGATCATCACGATCCTCGGCCCGGCCGCCGCTGACCTGGTCACCGGGTCGATCATCATCGAGACCATCTTCAATGCGCCGGGCCTTGGCCGGGAGTTCGTCGACTCCATCGGGAACCGCGATTACTCGATGATCATGGGCACCGCCATCTTCTACGCCGCGATCATCGCCTTCGCCAATGTCACGGTGGACCTCAGCTACGGCTTGATCGATCCCCGCATCCGCCAGCGCCGCTAGGAGCGACCACGACCATGTCGATCGTCACTTCGCCCTCAACCACCGGCGCTGCCATCCCTATCAAGGATGGACTCTCCCGCGCCGAGCGGCGCCCCGCGACCGGCCTCTGGCGAGACGCCTGGCGCCGCTTGCGCCGCAACAAGATGGCGATGGCCGGGTTGACCTACCTCACGTTCCTGACCCTGGTCGCCATCTTCGCGCCAGTCATCGCCCCCCATAACCCCGTGCAGTCGAACGTCCGCGAGGCTGGAGCCTACCGCCAGGCGGCCTGGCTCGAGCACGAAGACCCGAAGAAAACTGGCACCTGGGAATATCCCCTCGGCACCGATTCGATTGGGCGAGATGTCTTCAGCCGCCTGGTCTATGGGTCTCGGATCTCGCTCGTCGTCGGTTTCATCCCGATGATCGTGATCCTGCTGATTGGCGTCCCACTGGGGGTCATCGCCGGATTCGCCGGCGGGCGGCTCGACAACCTGCTGATGCGGGTCACGGATGTCGTCTACGCCTTCCCGGCCTTGCTGTTCTTCATCATCATGCAGATATCCTTCGGTGACACCGCCTTCGGTGGCATCCTCAATGGTTTGCTGCTGCTGTTCGTCACCCTCTCGATCATCAACTGGACGGGGGTCGCCCGCCTCGTCCGGGGTGAGACACTGACCCTCAAGGAGAAGGAGTTCGTCGAGGCGGCCCAGTCGATCGGCGCGAGCCGGCGCCAGATGATCCTGAAGCACGTCCTGCCCAACGCGATGGGGCCGATCATCGTCGCGGCGGCGTTCATCGTCCCCGGCGCGATCATCTCCGAAGCGGTCCTGACCTACCTCGGCATCGGCCTCCGGCCGGACGTGAACCTCGGCTCCCCGT
>CADCWJ010000351.1 GCA_902806365.1 uncultured Thermomicrobiales bacterium | reverse complement strand
CGGTCGTGCCGTGCGCGGCGACCAGTTCCTCGATCGCCGCCACGTACTCGGCCAGGTGTTCGACCGGCACCGACACGTCCTCGATCACCGGGATCGGCTTGGCGTCGCCGCGGACGCTCATCAGCAGGCCGAGGCCGGCCTTGCGAACGGACCAGACATCGGCCTGGCGCTTTGGGTCGAGCACGATCTGGGGGTCGGTGGAGAGGTGGACGTTGTGGGCGCGGAGGCGTTCGGCCAGGCGGTCGCACTTCGCCTGCAGCTCCCGCTCGTCGTGTCCGTAGTACTCGACGGCGAGCACCCCGGCCGGGTCGCCGTGGATGAACGAGATCATGTTGGCGTAGCCGGGCTGTTGCCGGGTCAGGCCTATCAGCATCCGGTCCATCAGCTCGATCGCGGAGGGGTCGGTCTCGAGGATCAGCGAGGTCGCCTCCATCGCCGCGATCAGGTCGTCGAATTGAAGCAGCATCAGGCCCGTCGCGACCGGCGTCTCGACGAGGTTGAGCGTGGCATTGAGGACGGTACCGAGCGTGCCTTCGGACGAGGCCATCAGCCGGGCCGGGTTGAATGCATCGTCGGGCTTGAGGAACTCGTTGAGGGAGTACCCGGTCGCGCGGCGCCAGTGGGGCGGGAAGTCGCGCTCGATCAGCTCGCGGTGGGTATCGCGGAAAGCGAGGATCCTCGTCAGCAGGCGCCCGGTCGGATCGTCGGCGCGAGCGCGCCGGAGGAGATCGTCCATCGATGCGCTGCCCGACCCGGTGCCCGACCCGCTGCCCAGTTCGACGGTGCCGCCCTCGGCGAGCTGGACCCTGGTCGAGAGGATGTGGTCGGCGGTCATCCCGTAGAGAATCGAATGGGCTCCGGCCGAGTTGTTGCCGATCACGCCGCCGATCGTGGCCCGGTTGGAGGACGAAGGGTCCGGACCGAACATCAGGCCACTGGCCTTGACGTGGCGGTTGAGCATGTCGAGGTTGATGCCCGGCTCGACCGTGACCGAACGCGATTCGGGCTGGAAGGCGACGACGCGGTTGAGGTACTTCGAGGTGTCGATGACGAGGGCGGCACCGACCGTTTGTCCGGCGAGGGACGAGCCACCGCCGCGTGGCAGGATCGGGACGCTGTGGCTGGCGGCCATTTCGACGGCGGCGATCACGTCATCGACGGAACGGGGAATCACGACGCCGACGGGCTCGATCTGATAGTTGGAGGCATCGGTGGAGTAGAGCATCCGGCTCCCGGCATCGAACCGGACCTCCCCCTGGATCCGCGCTTCGAGCTCGGCCTGGAGCACGCTGGCGGTCTCGAAGGCGGCCTTTCGCTCGCGGTCCTCGGGCGAGAGCCTGTTCCTGAGCGGGGGCATGGCAACTGGTGCGGCGTTCGGCGATGACGGCGCGGCACCCGCGGGGGCACCATTGGCGGTCGCGGATCGACAGAGCTGGAACATGAGCCGCAATCTCCTGTGGAATGCTGTGGTGGTGCGCGGAGGGCTCCAGAAAGCGATGTCCCGCGCGGGCCGATGGGAGGGTTGGCGCGAGACGTTCACGATGCGATGTCCGAGTGTATCACCGGACATTTCGGTATGGGCGGCATGCCGGAGAGAAGCGGCATGGGGACGCCTATACTGGATGGCAACGGTCCAGGTTGGGCGGTGAGACGGCCGCGGGATAATGGCTGAAGGCAGGAGCGCCCAGTGGAAACGATTCCGGTGATCATCATCTTGTTCGTGGTCGTTGCCCTGTTCGGTGGTGTGGGCCTGATCTTTACACGGGAGGCGGGGGCGAACAACGCGGCCGAGAGCGCCCGCCGCTTCCTGAGCACATCGCGTCAGGCTGGCAGGTCGCTCGTTGCGACGCGGACGAACGCGACGTCCACGATTCCGGGCACGACCGGCGACGCCGAGTCATCCGAAAGCACCCGTGACGAAGGGAGCGCCCCGGTAACGACGATCAAGCCGGCCCGGCGATCGACGATGGCGTCACCCGGCTCCACGAGTGAATCCGCGGTTGCCGTGGCGATTGACGACACCGCGCTTCGCGAGCTGCGGGAGGAGATGCAGGGCGAGCTCCGCCGGGCGAGCGGGATCACCCGCGAGTTCGACGCCCGGCTGACCCGAATCGAGGCAAATTCGGTCGATACGCCACGGCTCTCGGCCGAGATGACGCGCTCGATCGAGGAGCACGCGGACGCCCAGCGCCAGGAGTTGGCGCGGTTGCGCGATGAGTTGGAGTCGGTGCGACAGACGGCGGGCCCACGCGGGGAGCGGCGGACCGAGGCCCTGGCGAACCTCTATGGGCATCTGGCGCGGGTGGAGTCCGCGCTGGCGGGGGTCGTCAATCCGATGCTGCTGCCGGGCGAGCCGCTGACGCTGCCGGCCGAGCTGCCACCGGAAACGATGATCTGGGACAACTGGAGTGAGGTCGGAGAGCGAGCCTATGCCCTGGGCGATGCCTTCAACCAGCATCGCCTGGTGCTCGATCCGGAGACGGCGGACGAGATCGAGGGGTTCATCGCGATCCTGCGGCGAGGGCTGACCGGATCGGTCGATCCCAACGTCCGCACCCAGCAACCGACACCGATCCAGTTGCAGCAGATGCGGGCCGGGCTGGAAACGATCGTGGCCGCCCTGCCGGGGGTCCGGCGCCGGGTCGAGTTGGCGTACCGCGGCGAATCCGGGGCGGACGGCACGGGGAGTCCAGCAGCATAAGCCTTGTCACGTTGGGCGTCTCTTTCGAAACTTCCGTTCCTGTCACCGTGAAGAGGAGCGAGGGGTTCCCCGTGGATTGCGGGCACCCGACTTCGGGTGACAGGAGCCGGGCGGCATATCGCTTGCGGGCATCCGGTGGGTAGGCCGGTCCGTGATGTCGGAGAAGCCGACGACCGGTGCCGAGGAGCGCTTTCCAACATGACCGCTAGACCAGAATCGCAACCGCTGTTGTCCCTCTCGCGTCGGGCTGCCCTGGGGACGGGAGCCGGGTTTGTCGCGGGCGTTGCACTCGCGAGCGGGCGCCTCGCGTCCTCCCAGCAGAATGCAACACCCGGCACCGTCTTGGAGGCGACGCCCGGTGCGAACGGAGCCGCGACACCGGCCGCCGCGGGGCCAACCCCCGATGCCCAGATGCAGGAGGTGCTCGATGCCCTCGCCACGTTCGAGTCGCCACCGATCGAGGATGTCACGCCCCACATCGCTCGCAACCTGCCGTCGTTCGCGAACGCCGTGCGCGCGGTCGTCGCGGAGCGCGGTCTGCCCGCAGAGGAGCCCGTCGGCGGGATCGACCATCTCCTGATTCCCGGTCCCGAAGGCGAGATCCTGGCCCGGATCTATCGCCCGGCCGGTGTGGAAGGCGACGCCTTGCCGGTCCTCGTCTACTTCCACGGCGGGGGGTTCGTGATCGCGAATCTTGACACCTACGATGCCTCGTGCCGGGCGCTGACGAACGCTGCTGGCTGCATCGTGGCCGCGATCGCTTACCGCCAGGCGCCCGAGCATCCGTTTCCGGCGCCGGTCGACGACGCCTATGCCGCGATCCAGTTCATGATGACCAACGCCGGGGACATCGGCGGCGACCCAGCGCGGGTCGCGGTCGCGGGAGAGAGCGTCGGTGGCAACCTCGCGGCGGTGGTTTCGCTGCGCGCGCGGGACGAGGGCGCGCCACTCCCGGTTCATCAATTGCTGATCTACCCCGTGACGACGTTTGCGCCGGAAGGGGATGCGGCGGTCACGAT
>CADCWJ010000350.1 GCA_902806365.1 uncultured Thermomicrobiales bacterium | reverse complement strand
TGCGGTTCCCCGTGCACGGCGACGCCGTCCCGGATCGTTGCCACCACCGCCTGCTTGTCGAGCGCTGCGTCGGCGCGGTCCACGACATCGTGCACCAGGCGCTCCACAGAACCCGTGTTCATGTGGATGAGGTCGACCTTGATCCCCTCCCTGTCCGCCGACTCCTCGATGGCGCCAACGGAGGTCGTGCCCTCGAACGCGCGCCAGTTCCGGAGAGTGGCGTTGGCTGCGATCGCCGCCCGCACCGGCTCCGGGGGAAGCTCGTTCCAGAAGACGACGATCTCCACGTCCGACCAGCGATCGGCGTACCCTCGCGAGACGGATCCACCGATCATGACGGCTTCGGTGCCCATTGCGCGGGCATAGACCGCACCGACTGTCCTTCCCAGGGCATGCCGGCGTTCGAGGTCACTCATCGTGTGAGTGTCGTTCCCGGACACCGGAGCGGGGAGAACCGGCCCGCAGACGGTACACTGGTGTCATTGCGAGAGCGGCATCACCGCTCGTGTCCATGCCGGGCATGTGTAGACGAAGAGGAGCACGGATTGGCCCAGTTCGATCCCGAACCAGCGTTCGACCAACGGCTCGTCGATCGCGCGATCACCTTTCTGCAGACCAGGGACAGACGGCTGTTTCCATTTACGCAACGATTCGACACCGAGCGCGAGCACGCGTTCGTCCGCGATCTCCGGCTCGGGCTCAGCGACCTGACCGAGAGCGGCGCCAAGCGCGGCACCTCCGCAACCGGCTTCCTGGTTGGCGATCGACGACTGCACGAGATCGTGCGGGAATGGGAAGTGGCAGGCGGAGACTGGCCGGAAGGCTCGGACCCATCAGACGCCGACACGTCGCTTACAGCCGTCGGATTCGTTGACGAGCCCCCATCCTCCTGATCTTCGGGCGTGATTGTCTCGCCACGCCGCCAGCGGATTCCCGGTAAACCCCATCCTCACCCGCGCTTGGGGAGTTCCTGCACGGCCCAGCTGTTGCCGTCCGGATCGTTGAAATAGACGAACGACCCCCACGCCAGCACCGAAACGTCGCTGACGTCCATGCCCCGCTCCGCAAGCTGATCGTGTGCAGCCTGGATGTCGGGGACCACCATCTGCAGCCCCTTGACCGAACCCGGTGCGCCATCGGTGATACCGGTGCCGATCGCGATGGAGCAGGCCGAGCCCGGCGGGGTGAGCTGAACGAAGCGAACCTCGGCGTCGACCTGTACATCGTGATCGGCCACGAAGCCTGCCTTGTCCGTATAGAAGGCTTTGGCCCGGTCCACGTCGGACACAGGGAGCATGATCAGTTCGAGCTTCCACTCCATGGCTGTCACTCCTTCAGGCAAAAGCATCCACGCCCGGTGCCGTCAGGTAGCTTCGACCGTGACCTCGATATTGCCCCGCGTCGCCCTCGAGTAGGGACACGTTTCATGAGCGGCGTCGGCCAGCGTCTGCGTTGTCTCCCGGTCGATATCCGGAATCGTCACCCGGATCGCGACCGCCAGGCTGCTGCGGCTATCCTCCGCCTTTCCGATTGAGACGTCGACTTCGACTTTGGAAGCGGAGACGTCGATCTCGTGCTTTCGCCCGGCACCGAAAAGGGCACCCTGGAAGCAGGCGGCATAGCCGGCGGCGAAGAGTTGTTCGGGATTCGTTGCGCCGGTCTCGCCGCTTTTGCCCCCCGGAGTCTTCAAGTCATGACTGAGCACGCCATCGTCGCTCGATACATGGCCGTTGCGGGCGCCTACTGCCGTAACCCGTGCCGTATAGGATGGTTCGATCTTCTGCACTGCCACTGTTGTTCCCCCTTGTCCCGCGACCAGTCGTCGCTCGGCAAGCGTCCGCACGTTGCGGGCCGCTGTCAACAGTCACTTTCTACCAAAGCAGTCGCAGGACGGCGCGTCGTCATCTGATGCAGATGTTCATCTGGGCGCAATGGCGCGGCGAAGCATGCCTCGGCGGTTTTCGCCTTTCCGCGGTCCCGCACTCTTGCTCGACAGCGGTGGGCCGGTATACTCGTCTGGAACATCCGTTCTGTACGTTCGGTATGCAGGAGTGCCCCGATGACCGAGATAGTGCTGTTTCACCATGCCCAGGGCCTGACAGCCGGCATGCTCGCCTTCGGAGACCGCCTGCGCCGTGCCGGGCATGTCGTGCACACGCCCGACCTGTTCGACGGCCGCACCTTCGACACCGTGGAGGAGGGCGTCAGCCACGCCAGGGACATCGGGTTTGGCGAGGTCTTGGAGCGCGGTATCCGGGCTGTCGAGGGGCTGCCCGCCGAGCTGGTCTACGCTGGCTTCTCGCTGGGGGTGATGCCAGCGCAGCGGTTGGCCCAGACGCGGGCCGGTGCGCGCGGGGCGCTGCTCTTTCATGCCTGCCTGCCGGTGTCGGAGTTCGGGGACGCCTGGCCAACGGGCGTGCCGGTGCAGATCCACGGGATGGCGGCGGACCCGTTCTTCGCCGATGAAGGCGACCTCGATGCTGCCCGGGCACTAGTGGCGGAGACAAACGATGCGGAGCTGTTCCTGTATCCCGGCGAGCAGCACCTGTTCGCCGACAGCTCCCTGCCGTCGTACGACCCCGATGCCGCTACGCTGCTGACCGAACGCGTGCTGGCGTTCCTGGACGATGTGCGGGAGCGGGATGAGGATGGGCGGCCCGGGCCGCCCGCGGCCGGTGACGAGATCGCGACGCTCCTTGGATTCCTGGATTACCAACGCGCGACCCTGGACTGGAAGACGCGGGGGCTGGATGAAGCGGGGCTGCAGGCGACGGTCGGCGTCTCCTCGATCACGCTCGGCGGCCTGCTCAAGCACCTCGCCTTCGTCGAGGACATGTGGTTCTCGCGGAGATTGCGCGGGCGGGATGCGGGGCCCTCGTGGGTGACAGGCGAATGGGATACCGACTCGCACCTGAGCTGGAATCCGACGGCTGATGAGACGTACGAGGATCTCCATGCCCTGTGGCGGGAGGCGGTGAGCCACTCCCGCGCGATGGTCTCGGAGGCGCTGGCCGAGGGTGGCATGGACGTGCTGGCCCGGACGTCGCGGCAGAACGGCAGGTCGCCAACCCTCCGCGAGGTCCTGGTTCACATGATCGAGGAGTACGCCCGCCACAACGGCCATGCCGACCTGATCCGGGAGTCCGTGGACGGTCAGACCGGAGAATAGCCGTCAGGAGGCGAAAGCGGCCACGGTCAATCCCCTGCCAGCGGCAGTTCGGCGAAACGGGAGAGCGAGAAGTCGGGGCGGACCTTGGCGGTGGGGTCGGTCACCAACCCCGCGAGATACTCGCCGACCACCGGCGCGAACTTGAAGCCATGCCCGCTGAACCCGGTCGCGAGCGCGACATTGGGATGGTCGGGATGGCGGTCGATCACGAAGTCGGCATCCGGCGTCATCGTATACATGCAGACCACCGCGTTGAGCGTCCGTCCCGTTGCGCCGCGGATGCTGCGTTTGACGAAGGGCCG
>CADCWJ010000349.1 GCA_902806365.1 uncultured Thermomicrobiales bacterium | reverse complement strand
GAGTTCGACCGGGCCTGGGCAATCGGACGCGGGCAGGAACTCGATGACGTCGTGGCGCTGACCGCAGACCTGAAAGCGACGTTACCGCAAGCGCCGCAACCGCAATGACAATGCGTGAAGCCCCCTGCCTCGGGTGGCGGAATTGCGTTCCGCCCGGAGGCTGGAGATACGCCAGACCATCCCGCGCCGTTATCGTCGGCAACGCGAGGGCTGGACTCAGCCATCGCGTTTCGTGCCGGGGGCCGAGTCACTGATGGGTTTCGGCCCTGTACGCGTCGATATCGCAAACCGCTTCTTCACAAGGAGCGAGGAGCCGTCGACTTGCCTCACCGTCCTGGTGGACCCAAGATGGGTGACCGGCCGGGTGGAGCCGTGGGTCAGGCAGCCACGGAACTGTGCTCGCACCCGCATGACACCGGGTTATCGATTCGGTGTCGGACAATCGACTCCTGAACGTGGCACGTCTACCGATGCACGTGCGGAACGCCGGAAGGTCGCTGGATGTCGTCTCCCACAAGGTCAGCCCTGCGATCGGTGGTGCTGTTGGGTCTCAAGCTCGGCTGCATCGCGTTCGGAGGACCCGCCGCCCACATCGCGATGCTGCGTGACGAGGTCGTGTCCCGCCGGGCGTGGATGAGCGATCAGCGCTACCTGGATCTGCTCGGTGTGACGAACCTGATCCCGGGGCCGAACTCGACCGAGATGGTGATGCACATCGGCCAGGAGCGAGCCAGCTGGAAGGGGCTGGTCGGGGCCGGCGCCGCGTTCATCCTGCCCGCCGCGTCGATCACCCTTTTCCTTGCCTGGCTCTACGCGGAGTACGGCTCCACGGCCAGCGGCGAGTCGCTGCTCCGGGGGATCAAGCCGGTCGTGCTCGCGGTGGTTCTCCAGGCGGTCTGGAATCTCGGCCGGACCGCGATCAAGGACGTGTTGCTGGCCGCCGTCGTGCTCGCCGTGCTCGCGCTCTATCTCCTGGGCGTCAACGAACTGGTGCTGCTGTTCGGCGGTGCCGCGATCGCCGGGCTGACACGGCTGATCGCGGACCGCGGGGGCACGGCCGGGACGCATGCGCTGGGAATCGCACTCTTCGGGACGGCCGACATCCCCGCGCTGTTCAACGGCCTGCCGATCCATCCCCTGCTCAGCGTCAGCGATCCCGAGGTCTCCTACAGTGGCGGGCGCCTTTTCCTCACCTTTCTCAAGATCGGTGGCCTGCTCTGCGGCTCTGGCTATGTGCTCGTCGCCTTTATTCGCAACGATCTTGTCGACCGCCTCGGCTGGATCACGCAGCAGCAATTGCTCGATGCGGTCGCGGTCGGGCAGTTCACCCCGGGGCCGGTGTTCACGACGGCCACATTCGTCGGCTATATCGTTGGAGGATTTTCGGGAGCCGTGCTGGCGACGATCGCAATCTTCCTCCCGGCATTCGTATTCGTCGCTCTCTGCCATCCGCTGATCGCGCGCCTCTCCGCGATCGCCTGGGTGCGCCCGATCCTGGACGGGATCAACGCCGCCGCGATCGGGCTCATGGCCGCCGTCTCGATCCTGCTCTCCCGCGACGCGATCGTCGATCCACTGACCGGACTGCTGGCGGTCGTCGCGCTCGTGCTGCTTGTACGCTACCGGGTCAATTCCGCGCTGCTCGTGCTTGGCGGCGGGTTGGCCGGGCTCCTCTTCTCGATCTGGGGCTGATCCCACCGGGCTTTGGGGAAGCCACCTCGACAGGCGGTGCCGGGGCGTGCCATTGTTCGTCGCGGATGTCATCGTCAAGCGCGGCACCGGCTGCGGCGGAACGCCGTCATCGACGATCCGGTCTGAAATGGAGATCCCGCATGGAAACCTGCTCGAACTGCGGCGCCCCGGTGCGCCCTGGCGCAAAGTTTTGCACCGGCTGTGGCAACCGGCTCAACGACGTGGACACCAGCGGGAGTGGCCCATCGGGATGGAATGAAACCGCTCCGGTCGAGGACGCTCCGCCCGCCGGTGAGCCAACCGTCGGTCGCGTGGTATCGACGCGGGTTGTGTCCGACGGGGACACGGTTCCGGTTTCGGAGCCAACCGTTGTCGCGAATGAGCAGCCAGCGACGACATGGACCTGGGGATCGCTGGAGACAGACGACCCGGCCGCCCGCGTCCCCGTCACACCGGCGGACAATAGCGGGCAGGGGAGTCCTGCTTCCGTCGCTGGTGAGCACCCTGCCTCCGAGCGCGAGCCCGAGCCGGCCCCGGCACCATTCAACTGGAGCTGGGAAACGCCGTCCCATGGAGAACCAGCCGCCGAAGCGACGGCGACGGAGGGTGATTCGCACCCGATCGCCGAGCCGATGGTCGATTCGTCAACGGAGAATGTCTTTTCCTACCGGCCATCACACGCGCCGACCGTCGAGTCCAGGGTCACCACGGAGGCGGTCTCAACCGATGACGCCGATACAGTGACACCGCCCGATGTCACCGAGCAGGTCGAGCCGGTCTCGAACCACGAAGCCGACGCAACCGGAGAAGATCCGGCCGATCGGTCCACACGGGAGGCCGAAATCGCCGATGCGCCGCCACCGTACGACTGGCGACAATCCGTGACCTACGGCTACGAGGAAAGGTCGGCTCCGGCGGCCGGCGCGGTGAGCCAGTCCGCCGTAAACAATGAAGCGACGGCGCCGACGGTCCTGGCCGATAGCGACAGCTACGGTGATGGATCGGCCCAGG
>CADCWJ010000348.1 GCA_902806365.1 uncultured Thermomicrobiales bacterium | reverse complement strand
TCGCACTGACGATCTCCTGGGAGATAGCTCTGGCAGTGGTCGCCCTCTATGTCGTGATCAACCAGATCGAAGGAAACCTGATCACGCCCAAGGTCCAGGGTGAAGCAGTCCGTGTGCATCCGCTGTTGATCTTCATTTCCGTTATCGGCGGTAGCGAGATCGCCGGTTTCCTGGGTGCGGTGCTGGCCGTGCCGACCCTCGCCGTGCTGCGCGTGTTCGCCGAGTTTTTCTGGGTCCGGATGCGGGTCCGCCAGCCGCAGGACACGGTGCTCGTGGCGCTCGGCGGCGATGACGACGGGGCGTCGTTCGAAGAGGTCGAGGAAATGATCGAGACGGAAGAGGAGGCGATGTCGAACGCGCTCGACAGCGGGCGCGGGAACGCGGGCCACGCCGCGCCGGCGCAATCCGGAGTACCTGCCCGGGCCCCTGAAGTCGCCACGGTCGCAACGATCGAGCGACGGCTGAAGACGGTCGATCTCGCCGTCGCCGGAACGAAGATCACCACCGGCGACCCGGAGACGATGTCCGCGCCGAACGGCAGTGCGACCGGCGCCCCGTCACACGGTGCAGCGATGGCCTCTGCCGGCAGCCGATCCGGTGGCGAAGCCATCTTCGTTCGGGTGAATCGCCCGGCTCCCGCCGCGCGTCATCGCAAACGCCCCCGAATCCGCCGCCATACGCTTGTCCCGCGCTGAGAACGACGCCGCACGTGAAGTGCGACATCCACGAGGGGGATGCCGGAACGTACGTCGGACCTGTTTGAGTAACGCTGGTTCCGGCGACATTTTCGGATCGTTACCGGCTCCGGTTCTCCCTACGGCTGCGAGGTTTGACGTGCGTACCTGTGCCGCTGACCGGTTCGCCCTGACGAGGTCCGGTTGCCGAACAGGACCGGCTTGCTCCGGTGAAGCAGGACATCATCCCGTGGCGGCGGGCTCATCCGTTGGGTGCGGGGGGACGAAGGCCTGCCAGATGTAGCGCCGCCACATCAGCACGCTCCCGATCAAGACCAGCACCGCGCACAACGCCATCACCTGCGCCTGGCCAATCACCTCCGAGAGCAGCGCGATCGCCATCGTCGCGAATGGCATGACCCCATTGAAGGCAAGGCCGTTGGCGCTCATCACCCGGCCCCGCATCTCGTCCGGCGCGAGTTGCTGGAGGCGGGTCATGATCTGGGTGTTGCTGACCGTGAACGAGAACCCGGCGATCACTACCCCCGGGATCGCGGCCCACGGGTTCGGCGACAGCGCCAGCCAGAGCAGGCCGACCGTCAGCCCCGCCATCCCGATCCGGAGCCGTTTCCCGGCCGCCGCTTCGAGGCGGCTCCCGCGCAGCATCGTGAACGAGCCGGCCAGCGCACCCACGCCGAGCACCGAGATCATGATCGCGACCCAGCTCTCCGACCCACCCAGTACCTCGGTGATGTAGAGCGGCATCAGCACCAGCAGGTTCGGGAAGACGAGAAACGAGAAGATCGCCGACAGCAACACCAGGCCGAGCAGGTCCTCGTGTGTCCGGATGTGCTCGATCCCTTCCTTGAGCGAGGACCCACCAGCCGGTCGGCGTGACGCGGCGACTCGCGGCTTCATCGTCTTGCCGAGCCGGAGCAGCACCCAGATCGGCGCCAGCAGCGATAGCGCGTTGATCAAGAACGCGGCGGCCGTCCCCAGCGCCCCGATCACGACGCCGGCGATCGCTGGGCCAACCGTGCGTGTCGCGTTGAACGAAGCCGAGTTGAGCGCCAGCGCCTGCGGCATGTCGTCGCGGTCGACGAGCTCGGCGACGAATGCCTGGGACGCCGGAAGCTGGAAGGCCATCACGACACCGGCAATCGCGGCGATCACGAGAATGTGCCAGTATTCGATCCGTTCCGTCCAGATCAGGTACGCGAAGATCAGCGAGACGATCCCCAGCACGTACTGGGTCGCGATGATGATCCGGCGTCGATCGAGCCGGTCGGCAATCACCCCGCCGTAGAGGCTGAAGAGCAGCAGCGGGATCGCCGAGACGACGTTGATCACCCCGATCGCGACTGCCGATGACGTCAGCGACAGCACGACCAGTTGCGAGCCGGTGTTTTGCATCCACCCGCCGGAGAGCGCGACTATCTGGCTCAGCCAGTATCCGCGAAACGGGCCGGTCTGCAGGGCATGGGGAAGCTGCATATCGCGGAACGGAAGGGTTCCGGCAAGGGCGGCGAGCCGGCCAGGCACTGCCTCGTCCGGTCCCTCCTCCAGTGCCGCGGTCGGTGAGGTTGGAGGATCGCTTCGGGGCACGTAAACCTGGCGGCGAGCGGCTGGTGGCGCTTCCCCGCCAGCCTGAGGAACTGCTTGGGGCGCTGTGACTTCGGGAGCGGATGTCTTGGCGGAACCGGTATCGACGCCGTAGCGCGCGTGCATGTCTGTCCGTTCCGTTTGTCTCGGTGGGGTGCTGGAGCCATCAGCCTGGGGTGGTCTTGGCTGGAAGTCGCCCGTTACCGACCCATCCTACCGGACAACGGCAGACCGGCAAGATGCGCGCCACCCCAAACCAGGACGATCCCGCTTCACGCTCATCGCCCTGATCGATCTTCAGCGATGTAGCCGGTCATGAAATCGCCGATCGGATGCGGACCCTGTCGCGCCCGGCCCGCACGCGCGACTTCGCTCTACCGGGACGGTGCCGATGTCGCCTACGGGTCGTCCCCTGCGACCTCCGCGAAGCAGGCCCGCCCTCCCGGGAGAGGCGCCGCTTTCACATGGCGGGTGGGTGGTTCAGCCAACTGATCCACCCACCCGGGCATCGTACGCATGTCCCCCAGAAGATCAGAAGGCCGAGGGTCAGGATGGCGGCGTTCCCACTGGAGCGCCGAGTTCCTGACCCGGCGCGACAACATACCAGACGCCGCCAGCACGATCGCACTCGGCTTGGGTTGGTCCGGCGCTCACATCGCCGGGGTAGACGCGGGCGTCGCCTCCGCCGGATCGGACGACGCGGGGGTATCTTGCGCCGGCGGGACCACCGAACCCGGCACGAACTCCGGGGCTTGCGAGCCGCCGGTCTCCTGGGCCCAGGCCTGCTCGAAGGCGAACGCCAGCCGCACCAGCGTCGCTTCCGACCAGGCGGTGCCCATGAACGTGATCCCGACCGGCAGCCCGAAGCGGTAGCCCGCCGGAACCGTGACCAGCGGATACCCGGCGATCGCGGCGGGGGTCGACGAGCCGCCCAGGAAGTGATCGCCGTTGACGAGGTCGATCTTGCTCGCTGGGGCGTTGGTGGGGGCGATGATCGCATCCAGCCCGTGCGTTTCGAGCACGGCATCAATCCCGTCGCGCCGCCCCAGGCGCTGGAGATTGGCGGCGGCGGCGATGTAGGCGGGATCGTCCAGCCCGGTCTTGGCTTCGGCCAGCAGGAAGAGCGACTGATCGAAGTAGGGCATTTCCTCGTCAGGGTGGGCGTCGTTGAAGGCGATCACGTCGGCCAGCGAGCGGATCGGCGATGAGGAGTCGAGATACGACGCGAACCACGAATTGAGATCGGCCTTGAGCTCCCAGAGCAACAATTCCAGGCCGTCCGGTGTGCTTCCGATTTCCGCCGCCGACGGCATCTCGACCGGTTCGACGATCTCGGCCCCGGCCGCCTTCGTCGTTGCGATCGCCTCGTCGAAGACCTGATCGGCCAGGGGGCTGAATCCGGCGGAGGCGCGGAGGACGCCGACCCGCGCCCCCTGCAGCCCGTTCGGGTCGAGCTGGGAGGTGTAGTCGGTGACCGGAACGCCGCCCTCGGGC
>CADCWJ010000347.1 GCA_902806365.1 uncultured Thermomicrobiales bacterium | reverse complement strand
TCACCCTCTGAGTGTGACAGGCGGGCGGCGGTCGCTGCTGGAAGCGCTGGGATGACTGGGTGAGCCTGGTCTATCGCCCGTTCCTAGGGAGCAGGCCCAGTCCTCAGCCCCTTGGCCTGGTGAGCGGTACGTGCCGATACCCCTCACGCGGCCTCCCGAGGCCACCGGGCAGGATCGACGGCTCCGAGTGATACCGGTCGGCGGATGGTCTGTGCGATCCGATCCAGGCCTACAACCGTCCACACGGTCTGACGTCACAAGGGCGTCGGCTTAGCTTGGTCCCATCAGGAGCTGTCGCAGGTGGTGTCGGGGTGCCAGGATGAGCTGGAAACCAAGCGTGAAGATCAAGATGGAAGGAAAGGTCCAACCCCACCAGCCCGCCAACGCGCCGATAGTGGTGAGCGTTGGCCCAGCAATAAGCAGCACTCGCGTCACCACGACTTCTTGGTGAGTCAATCTGCGATTCCGATCGCGAGGATGCAGCGTCTCTCCGGCGATCGGGTGCCGGGCCCAAACTGTGCGCCGCCACGCCGACCGGGCGAGCAGCACGTAGACGGCAATGACGATTGGACTCAACACCAGGCCACTCGAGTCGCCGTCCACGATGAGCGACCACAGCAGGCCACCCGCAGTACCTATCGCCAGAAGAACCAAGAGGCCCCCGATGGCAGCCAGGAGGTAATCCTTCGTCGCCGGCTGCGGGTTGTTCATCCCGCCCATTCTGCCGCGTCACGGCCAATGGGGAACGCTGCGGCAGCAACGAGGGATCGAACATTCTCCGCTGTGGCAGCGGTGGCGTTCCCGACGAGGACCGACAAGTAGGTGCCGATCCGCGTCGGTAGCTCGCTGGCGCGGCCCGGGCGGGATCGACACCGAGCGAGGTTACCGATCGGGTCGCCCGAGAACCCGGTCCGGCGTCCCTGAGCGATCACCGGCGTGTTGCATCGGGGCCAGGGCATGGCCCAGGGGCGTACTCACAGAAGCCGATCGGCGGGGGCGTCGCCATTCAACTCGTCGAGCGTCTCCATCAGAGCGGCGAGCCGCTCCTCGCCAACCCTGCGAGCCCACTGCCGCTCGAGCGCCGCAATCACCTGCCTCGCC
>CADCWJ010000346.1 GCA_902806365.1 uncultured Thermomicrobiales bacterium | reverse complement strand
TGCTGCGGAGGATTTGGACTGGTTCGCCACCGGGCTCATAGACCCACCAACCATCGTCCGGCTCACCGGTAACCGAGGTCCAGATCGTGTAGAGCAGCGATCCACCTTCCAGCCAGCGCATCGGCGAATTGATCAGCAGGGGAAAGTCTGTCTCGAGCTCGAGCAGCTCCGTTGGCTCGCCTCCCCCAACCGGGACCGTCATCAACGTCGTGGTGCGGGTTTCGGCCGCCCAGTCGGTTCGGGCGAAGGTCAGTTCCGTGCCGTCCAACGCCCAGGCGGGATAGACATCGACCGGAACCGGTTCCGTGGCGTCGCTCAGCTCGGAAATCGAGATGTCATCATCGATACCGTCATCGGTGAGATTGGAGAGCGATCCGGGGTCGATATCGAAGACGAAAATATCGCTCTCGGTGAACCGGCGAGCAAAATCGAGCGGGAAGGCGACCGCGGTGCTGTCGGGCGCCCAGGCGATCGATCCGGTGGAGATCGGGAAGCGATCGTTGGTACATACCGGAGTCAGCTCCTCGACATCCCACACGCAGAACTTGCGGTCTGGTCCCAGCCCGGCGATCCACAGCCCATCGGGCGAGAGCGAGAGCGGCTCGCCGTCGATCTCCAGCCCACGCTCGTCGGCGACACGCCATTCTTTGGCGTCGGCCGGCGCGGTGTGCGGCCCCGTCTGCCGGGCCAATCCGGCGGGGGCAGCCAGCACCATCATGATGGCGAGCAACGGGCCGATCGGGCCACGCCGGTGTCGTACCGCCATCTTCGCCGTCTCCTCCATGACATTGACGCTCCCCACCCTGTGCCGGCGCCGGAACATTTCCCACACCTGTCCGACGTTGGGGTGGCTGGGAACGCTCCATCGCCGGTCGCATGTCGTCAACGACGAGATGGGCGAGGACTGATGGGGCTCAGCCGGCGGGCAGGATCGAGGAGGACCTGGCGGGTGGCATCGACGGATCGTCCGGGTCGACCTTCAGAAGGGAGGCGCTGACGGCCTCCAGGAGGTCATCGATATCGAAGGGCTTGAGCACGACGCCGACATTCTTGGTGCGGAGATGGCCCTCGAGCTCGCGCACGAGCGCGAGCGCCGCCGTACAGCAAATGACCGGGATGTCCATCGTGTCCCGGGTCATCTTCATCTTCTGCAGCATCTGCCAGCCAAGGTCCTCGCCCCCAATGATGAAGTCGAGGATCACCAGATCTGGCTGGACCTCCCGGACCTGCGCAATGTCCTGGAAGGTGTAGGAATAGAGGGAGACACGGTACCCTTCCTCTTCGAGGATCTCGCGGAAAAGGTCGAGGATCTCCTGCGTATCGTTGATGACGAGGATGTGTTTGGCGGCGGTCACCGGCGAAGCCGTTCCATCGGCATCCGTGGCGTCCGTGACCGTCTCCTGCCGTGTCGCTGCCGGTGCGGTCATCATTTCGCGATTCGACGTACTCATCAGCCCACTCATTCCCACCACTGCCACCACCAACCCGATGATCGAAGCATGCCACAGACGGTCGCGGCATATCGGCCATTACACCAGACTACGGTGGTTGGGGGGCTGGCCAATGAAACAGACCCCCGCCGCGGGTACGCTACGATATGGTGAGCACGCGGCTTCGCCTGGGGCGACGCCCCCGGCGGCGGGGCATTTGGGCGAGTGGTCAGCCGATTGCGACAGGTCAGGATGATACGGACGGTTCGGGGACTGGCGCGATCCCTCCCCGAGGCGCCGCACGGTTCCGGCGGCGGTTCGGCCCGGCCATGATCGTCGGCGTGAGGAGCAGGACATGCGTGGTGTGTTTCGGTTTCGTGGCAGGACCAGGCAGGACGAGGACGATACCGGCATCATCCTGTCCGATCAGCAGCACGAGCTGTTGGCGACGGAAACCGGGCTGCTCGAACGGCTCGGGGTCGGCCTGGAAGCATTCCCCGCGACCGATGAGGACCGCGAGGCGCTGGCCAATGCCGTCGAGCAGCTCGGCGAGCTGTTCATGCTCGTCATCGTCGGCGAGTTCAATGCCGGGAAATCGGCCTTCATCAACGCGCTGATCGGCGCCCCGGTCATGCCCGAAGGCGTGACGCCGACGACCGCCGTGATCAACCTGCTCCGGTTCGGCGAGACCGAGACGGAGACGATGCTCCCCGATGGCGTGATCGAGCGGACCTTCCCGGCCGATTTCCTCGAAGAGATCACGGTCGTTGACACTCCCGGCACCAACGCCATCATCCGCGAGCACGAGGCCCTCACCCAGCGGTTCGTCCCCCGGTCCGATATCGTCCTCTTCGTGACCTCCGCCGACCGCCCGTTCACGGAGAGCGAGCGCGAGTTCATGGAGCATATCCGCGAATGGGGCAAGAAGATCGTCGTCATCGTCAACAAGGTCGACATGCTGCGGGATGCCGCCTCCCGCGAGCAGGTCGTGACCTTCGTCCGCGAGAACATCGAGCGCCTGCTGGGATTCAAGCCGGAGATCTTCGCGGTCTCGGCGCTGCTGGCGCAGCAGGCCAAGGCCATGGCCGAGCGCAACCCTCAGGAACAGGACCGGCTCTGGACGGCGAGCCAGTTCGAGCCGCTCGAACGCTACGTGATCGAGACGCTGGACGAGGAGGGCCGGATCCGGCTCAAGCTGCTCAATCCGCTGGGAATCGCCGAGCACCTCGCCGACCGCTACCTCCGGGCGACCTCGGACCGCCTGATGGTGCTGAACGATGACCTGACCACGATCGACAACATCGAGCGCCAGCTCACCCTCTACCAGGAGGACATGCGCCGCCAGTTCACCTACCACCTGACCCGGATCGAAAACATCATCCATCGCATGAATGCCCGCGGCGACGAGTATTTCGAGGAAACGATCCGGATCGGGCGGATCTTCGACCTGATGAAGCCGGAGCGGATCCGGGGCGAGTTCGAGCGCAAGGTCGTCGGCGATAGCGAGCGCGCGATCGACACCAGCATCGACGAGCTGATCGACTGGATGGTCGAGCAGGATCTGCGCGTCTGGGAGGCGATCAACGAGTACATCGACCGGCGGCGGCTGAACAAGTACGCCGACGAGCTGATCGGCGAGGTCGGCGGCCAGTTCCGCTACGACCGGCGCTCGATGCTCGAATCCGTGTCGAAGCGGGCGCAGGAGGAGGTCGACCGCTACGACGCCGACGCGCACGCTCACGAGCTGTCGCTCTCGGTCCGCAACGCGGTTGCGGCAACCGCCGTGGCCGAGGCGGGTGCGGTCGGGCTCGGCGCGCTGGTCGTCGCGGCGGCGAGCACGGTTGCGGTCGATGTGACGGGCATCCTCGCCGCCAGCCTGGTGGCGGGGCTGGGCCTGTTCGTCCTCCCGGCCAAGCGTCGCCAGGCACGGACCGACTTCCACCGCAAGTCGGTCGAGCTGGAGCAACGCCTGATCGCGGTGATGGGCGATCAGTTCGACCACGAGCTGAACCGCTCGGTGAGCCGGATCCAGGATGCGATCTCGCCGTACACCCGCTTCGTGCGCTCGTCGCAAACGAAGCTGGACGGGCTGAAGAGCGACCTCGCCGGAATCCGGAACGAGCTCCGGTCGTTGCGGCACCGGATCGGGGACGACCTGGACCTCGCGCCGAACGCGTCGGGGGAGACCGCGCCGCCGACGGAAACGAGTTCCGAGCAAGCTCCCGCCGCACCGGTCACGTCGGTAAACGGCGATGACCCCGTCACGGCGTCCACGACCAGGCGCTCTACCCTTCGGAACTTCACGCCGGATTGGCCCGACTAAGGGCGCTGATCCCACAGGGTTCGCACGGAGGTCGCTGGATCGTGTTCGAGCTGGTGGCTCCCGTGCGATACCTCGAGCCCACCACAACCTTCCTCTCCCTCACGGCGTTTCCCGCATAACGGGTGTCACTGCCCGTTGCGTCCGCGGTCGCGATGTGGCCAGCGGCGGACCGGCGTGGCACAGTGTCGGGTAACGTGGGCTGGCAGCAGGATGGGCAAGAGAAGGAACAACCATGGGCGATCGTACAAGCGCGCGACATGCGGCGCGGCCAGTCTTCATCGTCGCGCTGGTGATCGCGATGCTTCCCGCGCTCGCGGAATTCACGGGCCGGGCCGCCACCGCCCAGGATGATGGCACCGGGCTGATCGATGCCACGACCTACGAGAGCCCGCAGTTCGGCTACACGCTGGCCTGGAATGACGCTTGGACGGCCCGCGAGCGGGACATTACCTCCAACGAGGGCGGGTTCGACACGATCACGATTCGCCACGACGCCGGCACGGTGCGGGTCTCCGGCCGGGCCGATGATTACCCGGCGATCGAGTTCCTCAACGACACGGTCGATCTGATCGCGGCGAACGCGGAGGCGAGCGAGACCATACGCGAGGAACTCGACGGGGAGGTTCCCTTCGTCGAGCTGACCGCCGACCGCGATCATCTCATCGTCGAGGCGTACACGCTTCCCGAGACCGGCGCGGTGGTCGTGCTCACGCTCCGGGCGCGGGAGGGGGACTTCGAAGCGGCGCTGGCGGCGGCTCGCGAGAGCGTTACGCTCGACGACGAGCCGGTGCTCCAGGGCGGCGAGAGCATCCCATCGGTCGATGCCCTCGTCGAGACACCAGAGGCGGATGAGGGGACGCCAGAGGCATCGACCCCTGGAGCCACCAACGAGGGGATCGACGGCGAGTCCTACACCAGCCCGACCTACGGCTACCGCCTGACCTGGGACGCCAACATCTGGGAGGCCGAGAGCCGCGTCGGCGACGACGGGTACAACGAGCTGCGTCTGGAAAGCCCATCCGCCACGCTTGCGATCTGGTCCGGCCCCTATTACGGCGGCGATCCGGCCGACTGCATCCAGGGCGAAGCCGCTTTCTTCGAGACGGAAGACCCCGCGATCACCGATTGGCGGCCGGCGGAGGATGCCGAGGGCGAGCCGATCGCGGGAGAGACGGCCAGCGCGTCGTACGGCGTCTTCAACCTGACCTATACCGACCCGGAGAACGCGGCGGCGGAACCGGTCGAACTGGTCGACTATCTCGAATGCCGCACGCTGCTCGAGGGCGAATCGGTGCTCGTGATCTTCGCGACCACGACCCCGGAGCGCTACAACGACACGATCGACGATGTCCTGCGGATCACCAACGCGGTGGATCTCGGCGGCGACGAAGGCGAGGGCGCGAGCCCCGCGCCGGCGACCCCAGCGTCACCGGCGACCCTCTCCCCAGCGACACCGGGAACCCCCACCCCGGCATCACCGACGATCGCCGCGACGGTCGCCCCCAGCCCAACGGCCCCACCGACCGCCACGCCCGTTCCGCCAACCGCCACGCCCCTTCCGCCGACGGCGACGCCGCTCCCGGTAACACCGACGCCGCTCCCGGCAACGCCGGTGCCCGCGTCACCGGTGGGGACGCCCCTGGCCACTCCTGACGCGACACCGCTGGCGACGCCCGGGACGCCAGGGTCGCCTGCCGTGGTGGGCGCCTTGACCGGGCTCGACGGTACGACGTTCACCAGCCCGTCGTTCGGCTTCTCGATCGAGATTCCATCCACCTGGTCCGTCACCGGTGAGACGATAGCCGCCAGCGAGGAACTGCTGGTGCTGAGCAACGGCACGAGCCAAATCACGCTTCAGGCAACACGGGAGTACCGGGGCGATCTTGAAGGATGCGTTCTGTTTGCGAACGAGCAGATCGTGGATCTCCCCGCCTTCACCGATCTCGCGCCGGATCTTACCGGAAGCGGCCAGCCGTTCGAGGGGAGTAATGCGGACGCCGCCTACGCCAACTTCACCTACACCGGATCGGACGGCGAGACCTACGCCCACTTCGTCTCCTGCCAGGCAATTGTCGACGGCGAATCGTATCTGATCCTGACCCAGGATGTCCCCTACGATGCCTACGCCACGCAACGCCAGGCTCGCCGTCAGATCGAGAACGCGATCGTCCTCCGATAGTTCCTGAAACGCCGGCGACACCGGCCGTCGCGACGTTGCCTCCCGCCTGGCCGTGGGGGGATGCATCCGCGGTACTCCAGGTTATCTCGCCTGAAATGACGTTTGGGACTGCAGAAAGCGGTCGATCGCGGCGAACGTGAGGTCGGGAGCTTCGTGGGTAGGGAGGTGCCCCGCTGTCGGGATCACTTCAAACCTGGAGTTGGTGAAGGCCCCGGTGAAGGTGCGTCCGTACGGCGGCGGGGTCACGGGATCGTGCTCACCCCAGAGCCCGAGCACCGGCACCCGCACACCGGGCAGGAGGCCGAACAGCTCGGGATCCTGGATCGCCGGCCCGGTGTAGGCGACGAGGCGGGCGATCTCGTCCCGCGACGGGCCGCGACGGGCCGAAACATCCGCGCCGGTACCCTTGGGCCCCGATGTGGGCGCCGTCAGCTCCTGCCCGGGGATGACCGGGCCCATCGCGTCGATCAGGACGATCCGGCCCAGGCGGCCGGTCGTGTCACGGACCCCCATCTCGGTGGCCACCCACCCCCCGAACGAGCTCCCGACAACGATCACATCGGTCAGCTCGAGTTCCGCGAGGATGTCGAGGTAGAACTGGGCAAGGTCGCCGACGGCCGCCAGCCAGTTCGGGCGTGGGGTGCCGTCCCAGCCAGGATGCGTCGGCGCGAGGACATGATGGCCGCTGGCAAAGTGGTCGATGATCGGATCGACCATTGCCGGGCCGGCGCCGCCGTGCAGCACCCAGACGGGCCGGCCCTCGCCGGTCTCGCGGAGGGTCAACGGCAGGTCGCTATGGGGATGGAGGACGCGCTGGTTGATGGACTGGGACATGGCCGTGAGCCTCCTGGATGGCGTGGATGAGGGAGTCGATCGGTTCGGTTTGGGAACCTACGTACCGGGCACGGTCCGCTTGCAGGCACGGATGGCTCACGGTATTGGGCTAGAGGGCGAGAACCATGAGAAGCGGAGCGGTGGCGCAAATGAGGAGCATGCCCGCCGCGGGACCGATCGCGTTGTCGCGGGCACGGAGGTGGGTGACGATCGCGCCAACGAAATAGATGACGGCGCCGACCCCGGCGGCGAGGCCGATCGGCCACCAGAAGAGCCCGAGGAGAAGCCCAAGGGCCGCCGCGATCTCGAGCGCTCCGAGCCCGGGGATCACACGTTCGGCCACCCCGACCATCCGGAGGTTGGCAACGACCGCGGGCGCGCGGCGCACTTTCATCACACCCGACGCCAGGAGAACCAGGGCCAGAAGGATCGAGACGGTGACAGAAGCAACGTACATGATGATGTCTCCTTGTACTCGACGACGAGGAGCGGCGGGAACGTTCCCGGTCCACAGTGCGGTTGTCGGCAGTGAGATGGTGATCGCGGGCGGTTCCAGAGGCGGTTCCAGAAAGGGTGAGTGACCCGCTCTCCACGCTGGTCATGCTCATTAGAGTTACAATCAAGTTGAGTGACACTCTAGCAGTCATGGTATAGTGTGTCAATGGCACAACCCACAACACCGAACGACCCATACCAGCGACGAAGAGCCGCCGGCGCCGCAAGCCGCGAGGAGACACGGCGCCGCCTTGTCGTCGCCGCTGACTCCCTGTTCCGGGAGGAGGGATATCCGGCGACCACCGTCGTCGCCATCGCCAAACGCGCCGGGGTCTCGCTGCAGACGCTCTACCTGGCCTGGGGCAGCAAGCGCTCGCTTTTGCGGGCAGCGGCAGCCGCCACGGCGGTGGCTTCGGAGACGCCAGTGGACTCCGACGAGTGGCGATCGATCATCCGCTCCGAACTGGCGCGCGATGCCGGCGACGACCCCACCGCGGGCGCCTACCTCGCCGCCGCGAGCCGCCTCTTCGTCCGCGTTGCCGACCGGACGGGTATCTACTGGCGCATGTATCTCCAGGCGGCGGCAAGCGATCCCGAGGTCGCTTCAGACTGGACAGAGATCGAGCGCGATCGACGGCACACGATGGAGGACGTCGCCAGGCACGTTCCCGCGCGTGGTCTTCGCCCCGACCTTACCCCGGAGGATGTCGCCGACACGCTGTGGGCGCTGGCGAGCCCGGACGTGTACCACCTCTTCCGTACCGAGGGCGACCGGGATTCGTTGGCGTATCAGACGTGGCTCGAGCGCACCCTCATCGGCGCCCTGTGCGTCACGTGAGTGGCCCCGATCCTCCCACCGTGGCCTCTCCTTGACGTTCGCGGCCAGGAACGGGAACTCGAACTCGGACGTGTTTTGACCTTGCGGTGAGCGATCATCGAGGTGGACACTCGCGACCGTCCTATATGGGGAGAGGGGACATCGGACATGGCGTTTTCGTGGAACCGCGTGTTGCTCGACCAGCTCGATTTCGCCTGGGACCACCAGTTCATGCCCCGGATGGCGGGGCTGACCGACGACGAGTACCTCTGGGAGCCGGTCGCCGGCTGCTGGTCCGTTCGCCCAACGGATGGCGGCCGCTACGCGATGGATGCTCCCATTGGGCGCATCGAGCGCAGCGCGGCGCCGTTCACGACGATCGCCTGGCGCCTCGCTCACATGGCGGATGTCTTCGGCAGCCGCGCGAGCAACCACTTTCACGACGGCGCGTTCTCCGCCGCCGACACCGACTCCCCTGCGACCGCGGGTGCCGCCCTCGCGATGGTCGAGCGCGACTACCGGCGCTGGCGCGGCGGTGTCGAGGCGCTTGGGGAGGA
>CADCWJ010000345.1 GCA_902806365.1 uncultured Thermomicrobiales bacterium | reverse complement strand
CCGGCGATCTCGAACGCCTCGTTGAGGAGGAGGAAGCCGCCCGGCCCATTCCCCTCGCCATCGCCGAGCATCGAGATCATGATCTGGCCATTGGCGAGGCAGTGCACCGTGTGGGGCGCGCTCAGGTTCGTCTTCGCTCGGACTTCCTCCGGCTCGATGACCTTGTGGAGCTTCGGCGCGCGCTCGTCGACCATGTCGAGGATGTGGATGCGGCTCGATTTGAGCCCCGGGACGATAGCGTAGCGGCGCGACTTCGTCTCGTCGTCATGGCAGGAGGAGCAGGCATTCCAGCCGAAGTGGTGCAACTCGTCGCCCCCGTTCGGCATCGGGGTGCGCGCGATCACCTGGGAATAGGTGGGGGACTGGGGATCGACATCGACGGTCGCGAGGTAGTCCGGCGCCCGCGTCTCCGTCCCCTCATAGAGCGCGACCGTGTAGAGCACCTTCTCGCGATCCACCCGCATCGCCTCCTGCGGCGAGGCGTAACCCGGCCCGCAGCAGGCGTGGTCGTCGTGGGCGGCGTCGTGGCCGGCGTGCGCGTCCGACATGGCGGGTACCTCCCCTGCTGGCGTTCGTGGTCGCCGCGATCGACGGTATGGTGTCACAACCATTCCGGCGCCGGACCCCGGCCTCCCACCGGTCGCGCCCCCCAACACTTCCGTTCCGATAGCTCCCATTCTACTAGCGTTGCCTGGTGCGTCAAGGGCATGGGGCTCGAAAGTGGAAGCGACGCCCGGCTGCACGGGCGAGGACGTGCGCCACAGGGAAGGTGGGCTCCGTGCAAGCGCAAGGAGCGAGGGGGCCGACGATGCACCGCCGGCCCCGGCGCTCGCGCCCCTGTCCGGCAATCCGCAATCGTCAGGCGTCGTCGCCGAGCTTGATCCAGCCGTGGCGCAGGGCGTAGATCACCGCCTGGGTGCGGTCGTTGACGGCCAGCTTGCGGAGGATCGAGGTGATGTGGTTCTTGACCGTCTGGTCGCTGATCGACAGGAGCCGCGCGATCTCCTTGTTCGAGTTGCCACGCGCCACGCAGTCGAGGATTTCGACCTCGCGCGGGGTTAGCGGCGAGAAGACGGCATCGGACATCTCGTCCACCGTCGCCAGCTCGCGGAACTGGTCAAGCACCCTGGAGGCGACGAAGGGGCGCGACAGCACATTCTCGTTGATCAGATATTCTCCACGCCCGACCCGCCGGATGAGCGAGAGCAGGTCCTGCGAGGCGATATCCTTGATCACGTAGGCCGACGCGCCGACGCGGATGGCGTGGAAAAGCTGCTCGTCGTCCTCGTGCAAGGTGAGGATGATCACCGCCATCTGGGGATGGCGGCGCTTGAGGATACGCGTTACCTCCAGCCCATTCATTCCTGGCAAATTGATATCACAGAGGACGATGTCGGGCATCAGCACATCGGCCTGCTTTATCGCCGCCTGCCCATCCGCGACCTCGCCGACGACTTCGAGATCCGGCTGGGGATCCAATGCCCAGCGCACTCCCTGTCGGAAAAGCGGATGGTCGTCGACGATAAGCATTCGCACCCGGTTCATGCGGATCGACCCTCCTCGATGGTCTCTCGCCTGCCTCACCCACCCGACTGGCGAGTTCTGAGGTGTGCCCCTGGCCCAGTAGCGTAAGCCTAACAGAATTGGTCACCCTAGTTATTGGGCAACCGCCACCTTTGCCACGGCCGGT
>CADCWJ010000344.1 GCA_902806365.1 uncultured Thermomicrobiales bacterium | reverse complement strand
TGCCAAGGGGGGTTCCTTCTCGACGCAGGCATGGGCGCGGGACGACTCCTGTGGTCCAACGATCGGAGGGACAACCGCGCCACGCCACCGGAACCGCCTCCGAGGGCGGCCACGTTGCCAGGTCTCGATCCCACGCGCTGGATCGACCGGTCAGCGGACGGCGAGAAGCACCAGCAGGAGCACGCCGAAGAGGATCCGGTAGATCACGAACACGACCGTTCCTCGTCGTTGCAGGAAGCGCAGCAGCCCCCAGATCGTCAGGAACCCGACGATCGCGGCGCTCACCGCGCCGGAGACGAACAGCGCAACCTCCCGCCCGCTCATGCCCTCCGCGATCGCGTCGGCGAGCCCCTTCAGGGCCGCGCCGAGGATGATCGGCATGCCAGCGAGAAACGAGAAGCGCGCCGCGTCCGCCCGTGTCAGGCCACGAAACAACCCGGCGGTGATCGTCGCGCCGGAGCGCGAGGTGCCGGGAATGAGGGCCACCGCCTGGGCACACCCGATGATCAGCGCGTCCAGCCAGCGCAGCCCCGGGATCGTCCGGGTTCGCGTCGATACCCGCTCGGCCACGTAGAGCACGATCCCGACGACGATCAGCATGAACGCAATCGTCGCGATCGCCCGACTGGAGTTCTCCTCGGTATGGAAGAGCTCGTTGACGGTGTCCTCGAACAGCACACCCAGGATTACGCCGGGCAAGGTGGCGATCACGATCAGCAGCCCGAGCCTCGCGTCGGCCGCCTGTTCCGCCTCCATCGCAGCCCCGGCGCGACCGGTCAGCAGACCGATCGGGTCCGCCAGCGCGACCGGAATCGCCCGTACCATCTTCACGATCTCGGCCCGGAAGTAGACGACCACGGCAGTCATCGTCCCGAGGTGGAGAGACGTCTCGAATGACAAGCTCGACGCTTCCCAGTTGAACAGCCAGGGGAAGATGATGAGGTGCGCCGACGACGACACGGGAAGAAACTCGGTCATCCCCTGCACGATGCCAAGCACGATCGCCTGCCAGATTTCCACGCGCGCACGCCCTTTACGGTTGACCGAGAAACGAACGGCGCGCTGGCCGACAGGTAATCAGGAACCGGACGGGACAGCCGCTCCGGTCTCGGGCGGGACGGGTTGCGGGGCGTCTCCCTCCTCCGTGACGTCCCGCACCTGGCGAAACGAGAGGTGCTGCCGCGACCATTCGATCACGCCCCAGATCGTAATCGGGAAGTACAGGGCGGCGTGGACCAGAATCGCATATGCCAGTGCCTGATTCTGGGGCACGTCGAGCGCCCCGTTGAGCACGAGCTTGACGCCGAACTCGAACTGGCCGATGTAGCCGGGCGACGACGGGATCAGCGTCGCCATGTTCGCCACGCCGGTCGTCATCAACGTCGCCGCGATCCCCATCGCATCGCGGATCACCGTCCCGAATCCTCGCGCGATCGTGTAGTACATCGACGCCTCGAAGAGCCAGGCAGCAAGCGAGAGAGACGCGACCCTGAGCAGATCACGCCGGTTCCGGAACACACCCAGTCCACTGAGAAACGACTCCGTCAACCGCTCGACGCTGTCGGCGATTCTCGTCGGGAGCGGACCGAGCACGAGCTGGATCAACCGATCCAGCAGGGTCCCCCCAAGCGTGAGCAGGAACAGCCCGACCAGGAGACCGGTGAACAGGACGAATGTGATGATCGCCAGATGCCGCAGCTCGCTCGTGAAGGAGACGAATGCCGTGGCGACCAGCATGAATCCCAGCATCGTCAACCCGTCGAAGATGCGCTCGACCGCGATCGTTGCGAGCACGGATGTCTTGCGAACGTTGTACTTGCGGCGAATGAGATAGGCGCGCACGATCTCGCCGGTCCGAAGCGGAAGCACGTTGTTGGCCATGTAGCCGACGACGACGACCGGAAAAAGCTGGCGGCTGTCGGACTTCGCGAGCGGAGCGAGGAGGATGTTCCACCGCGCTGCCCGGATCCAGACCCCGATGAAGTAGAGCACCAGCGCGGGTGGCACCCACCACAGGTTCGCCTCGCCCAGCGCATCGCGCACTTCTCCCAGGTTCTGGCCCCGGAACGCGATATAGAGGAACACGGCGCTGATTGCGATGCCGAGCCAGGCTCGCCACGATCTCACAAGTCTGCTCTTTCGGTCAGTCGAGGTTCAGGCGTGGCGGCTGGGTGCCCGTTACCATCGTGCATGGCATGGCGGACAACCCGCCCACTTGCCCGATGCGGGGAAACGCCGGGATACGTGAACCCCGGCGCGCGCAGCTCTCGTCACCTGACGCCGTCGGTTCGGCGGCGCGCTGGATTCGTTCGAACGTCGGGTGTGCTACCGGTGGCGGAACGTGATCCGCCCGCGCGTCAGGTCGTACGGCGAGAGCTCGACCACAACCCGGTCGCCCGGAAGCACCCGAATGTAGTTCTTGCGCATTCGCCCACCGAGATGGCCGAGCACCTTGTGGCCGTTCTCAAGCTCGACCGTGAACATCGCATTCGGGAGCGCTTCGAGAATCTTGCCTTCGACGGCGATCGCATCCGGGTTGACGCGACGTGGGCCGGTCTCGGCTGGGGCGGCGGTCGCGACGGGAGCGGGACTACGCACCGGTCGGCGTGCTTGCGGTTTCTTTGCCAAAAGCTGTTCCTCGTTTCCGGTGATCCTGGATCGCACGCTGCGATTCAGCCGAATCACCTGTCTGCTGGCGCCCGGAATATCGGCGCGGTGTCATCGATTCACAATCGCTCGATAGGGGAATCGGCCGGCGCGGTGCCGTTCACCGATGCCGCTGACATGTCCCAAAAGCTGGCGGTGCAATGCGTGGGTAATGGCATCGTGCCGCGCGTGTTGTCATTTTACCGCATCCGGGCAGGTCCGGGTGACTCGAGTGTGTTTCGGCATTGCCGTCAGGCCTGGACAGGCAACGACCTTCGGTCCATGCCCTTCTCTGGCAGAATGATGAGCAACGACGTCAGGCGGTGATCGCCCGACTCTCCTTCCACAAGGCAGCACGCTCATGCCCGAGAATGAACCCTCCGAACGGACCGCCCGCGCGTCGCATCGACGTGACTTGATCGACCGCACCCGGCAGAGCTGGGAACAGAACGCGAGCTTCTGGGACGAGCGGATGGGCGAGGGCGACGCGGTGCAGCGCGGCCTGG
>CADCWJ010000343.1 GCA_902806365.1 uncultured Thermomicrobiales bacterium | reverse complement strand
TGGATCGATCCGAACCCGCTCGGGGTCGGCTTCATCCTCGTGCATATCGCTGGAGCACTCGTCTTCGCCGGGATGCAGGCGATGGGCGTGCGGGCGTCGCGCTAGGAGAAGTCAGCGCCGGGGCCGTCCCCGCGTAACGAGATCTCGACGGAGTGCGTCCACACCAGCGGGAGCGGCCCGATCACGAACACTCCCGGTGACGGCGGCGGACAGCGGCATTTCCCCTGCACATACAGCGAAGCCCACCGACCTTGCGGCCGCTGGGCTTCCTGTCGTCTTTGGCAGCTTGCCGTGGTGTCTTCGGGTAGCTGCTCCGGTACGCGTCATCACTGACCGCGCCGGCACCGTCGATCACCAGAATCGTTCGTGACCGAGACGAGACGTCCGTTCACGAAAACTTCTCAGCAGTCCTGCGCCATCGGAGTCAGGAGAAGAAGAGCGGTGCTCCCCAAAAGCGTTCCGAAAAACCCTTTGCCTCCACGAATGGAGGGAGCATCAGTTGCCTGATGACGGGACTGAGCATGACCGAACACGTTCGATCGCTTGCTTCCGGCCGCGAACTACCACTGCGACCACTCATCTCGTGAATCCGATTCCAGATTGCCCGACGAGGCTCTGTACGTACACAGTACCAACAGCGTGCCTCGTTGTCAAGCGTGCGCGCGATCCAATTCCTGACGCGTCGGGACTGGCCGCCGGCGCACCGAATCCTGCCCTCCCCGGGGCTGCTTCCGATGGCTCTCCGCACAAACCCTTGCACCCATGACGTGATGTTCAGGGCACCGCGTCGAGCGTCCGGTAGCCGCATGCCCGTCCCAGACGCATCCACTCGACGTCCGCTCACCCGCCTGGCGCGACCGGCTCGGTAAACATCCCGGCGGGGTCGAAACCGATCTCCGCCGGTTCTCCCGCAAGCTCGACGTTCCCGGTCGCCAGCAGGTCGTCGATCAACGGCTCAGAGGCCAGGAAGTGCGTCAGCGACTTGGTCGAGGCGATTCGCAGGACCCTGGCCCGCCCGGCTTCCACCTTGAGCGCCGAGGCGATCGCCAGTTGCAGCGCCTGGCGGTCGGTATCGACCGTGATCGGCACCCGTGCTCCGCTCGGGGACTTCGCGGTGATCATGTTCATGTAGGTCGGGATCGGATCCATCCGGTCGACCGCGCGGCGCAGCGCGAAGTCGAACATCCCGATCCCGGTCGCGTTGCCTTCGGTGTCGTCGGTCAGGTCGCGCACGATCGCGCGCTGGATCCTCGGGCGGACGTCCGTGAAGTCGATCACCCCGGCGACATCGCGGTTGATCACGTTGGGATCGGCGCCATCGCCGCTGATGTCCTTGCCGATCTTGTCGACGATCAGGACATCAGCGTCTGGAATCTCCGGCAGTCGCGCCATCTTGCCCCGGGCGATCTCCAGCAACTCCCCCTCGCGCTCGAAGATCCGGGCTGCCGGAACCGCCTCGATCATGCTCAGCCTGCTCAGCCCGTTCTCGACCAGCGCCAGCCCGAACGGAATGTTGACCCTGGAGAGCGTGAAGGCGGCGACCCTTGGGATAAGGTCACCGAAGCTGCCGATCCCCTGGCTGTGAAACCAGTTCGCGCCGTTCTGCTTGCCGAGCCCGATCGCGATCATCTTCATCAGGCCGGATTCGACCGGACCGCGAAAATCGGTGTGCGGCTTGACCCGCCCGACCGGGATCACGACATCGGCCTCGTCATGGGCAATCCGGTCGATCCAGACCGGGACGCCGCCCTCCAGATCGCCGAGGTGCACCGTTTCCATGCTTGCCCGGATCGGACACCCCATCGCCGCTTCGGTTACCCCATAGTGCGCGATCAGGGCCAACTGCCCCTCGGCGGTCGCGCCGCCGTGGCTGCCCATCGCCGGGATGATGAACGGCTCGCCGCCGAGCGTACGGACCGCGTCGACCGCCGCCCGGAGCACCTCGGCGATCCGGTCGATCCCACGGCTGCCGGCGGTCAGCACCACCCGCATG
>CADCWJ010000342.1 GCA_902806365.1 uncultured Thermomicrobiales bacterium | reverse complement strand
GCTGACGAGATTGACGAGCACCTGGGCGATTTCCACGTAATCCATGAACACGAGGGGAAGTTCCGCAGGGACATCGAGCTCGATCGATCGCGCGCCAGCCTGCGGCGAGACACGACGGACGACATCCTGAATCAGCTCCTCCATGTCTTGCCAGTCCCGATCCGGCTTGAGCGCGCCGCCTTCGATCCGGGAAAGATCGAGCAGGTTGCTGACCATCAAGGTCAACCGATCCGTCTCCTCGTCGATCGCGGTCAGCAGCTCGGCGCGAGTGTCCGGCGACCATTCCACGGATGTATCGAGCAGCGTCGATGCTGACGCCTTGATCCCGGCCAGCGGTGTCCGCAGGTCGTGCGAGACAGCGGCCAGCAACGCCGACTTGAGCTCACTCGCCTGTTCAAGGGCATCGGCGCGCGTGGCCTCTTCGGTCAGCAACGCTCGCTGCATCGCCAGCGCGGCCTGGTCGGCGAAGCTCGTCAGGATTCGCTCGTCATCCGAGGTGAAGCGTCCGCCACCGGGTTTACCTACGATCTCGAGGACGCCGATTGCCTTGTCTGATGCCGTGATCGGCACATAGAGCATGTCCTGCTTTCGCCGCTGCAGGACGCGGCCGGTGGTCCGGGTCGTGCCGTGGGGCAGCCGGATTCGGCGTCCATCGTCACTGATCCCGGCCGGTGAGCGGTGCTCGATCGCCCAGCGGGCCATCACCTGCGCCTGACGGTCGAGCGTGGCATCCATCGCGGCGGGCCAGCGGGCACGGATCTCGAGCCGATCATCTCCTTCCGTTGCGTCCACGACGACGATCCGGCTACCAGCCGCGCCATACACATCGACCACGCTCCTGACGATCGACTGCAGCACCTCCGCGAGCGTGACATCGGCGACCAGGGCGCGGTTGAGATCGTAGAGCAGCGTTGTCCGCGTCGTCTGTCGCACGGCCTCCTCCGTCGTCGCACGCAGCCGGGCGACGAGCAGGCTGGAGGTCAGGGCGATACCGAGATAGACGAACAGCCCGAGCAGATGGCCAGGATCGGCGACGCTGAAGGTGTAGTACGGGGGGATGAAGATGAAGTTGAGGGCGAGAAAGGCGAGGACGGCTCCGACCACAGCGGGCCCGGACCCCAGTGCCAGCCCGATGCAAAAGGCGAGGACGAGAAAGAGCAGCGTTGCGTTGAGCACGCTCAGTACGTCTCGCGCCGGGAGCATCGCCAAGCTCAGGATCGCGACGCCGAGCACGGCAAGCGCGTACCGGTGCGACGAGGTACTCCCGACCCGGAACCGGTCGCCGAGTATCCGAAGCCGCCTGAACAACGTCACGTCGTCGAACGGCCAATGTTCGGCTGGGGAACCCGGATCGCGCACGCCGGAAGATCGATCGCCGTTCACGCCGGAATCATAGCCCGCCTCCGGCACTGGATTATTCATGAATGGGAGATCGCTCTGACGAGACATCTGTAGGGGACGGCCCTGTAAGCGGCATCGGTGCCGTCCCGGTGCATCGAAGACGCACGTCGATCCCGGACCGCCAGTACATACCCCCGATCAGCGATGCCCTGGTTGGGGCGTTCGCGGGCACAACGGCGAGAGGCTACCGGGCCTCCCCTACAAACCGAGGCGACGCCCACCCTGGACGGGCGCCGCCGGCGCGGCATCGTCGACATCCGGAGAGGCGCCGGATGGAAGCACGAGCCCCCGGTGCACGGCGACGCGGACGGCAAGCGTTCGCTTGTTGACCCCCAGCTTCGCCAGGATGTTGCTGACGTGGGTCATTGCGGTTCGCGGGCTGATGTACAGCCGATCAGCGATCTCCTTGTCGCTGAGCCCCTGCACGATCAGGCCCAGCACTTCCCGTTCCCGGGGCGTCAGGCCGTAATCGTCGGCGGAAGGCACTGAATCGATTCCCACTGGCTCTGGTGGGGTGGCTGCCAGGGCAGCCAGCATGTCATCCGCCAGGAGAAGGACCTCTTCGCCCGCCTCATCCAGGGTTTGCCGCTTCCCGGCATCGAAAAACTGCTGGAACCGGGTCTCGCCGAGTTCCGCGATCAGCGTCGCAAGAAGGTC
>CADCWJ010000341.1 GCA_902806365.1 uncultured Thermomicrobiales bacterium | reverse complement strand
GGGCAAGCGGGCGTTGGTCGGGGCACTGGCGCGGGCGGGGATCGCGGCGGGGGCGGACGGGCTGATGATCGAGGTCCACCCGAGCCCGGACCATGCCCTGTCGGACGGGGCCCAGTCGCTGGACGTGGCCGAGTTCGGCGACCTGATGCCGCGGCTGGCGGCGGTGGCCGCGGCGGTCGGACGCTCCCTGCCCCTGCCCTCGGTTGCCGCGGTCTGACCCCGTCCCCCACGCTCGCGGGCTGAACGTCTGCGCGAACTCCAGTCACCATCGCCTGAACCGCTGGAAGCTCCATACCGGCGAGCTGTCTGGATGCCCCGATGCTCGCTAGACGTTCTGCTTCCACCCTGACGATCCTGGTCGCCCTGCTGGCGTTCGTCAGCATCGGCTTTCCCGACGCCGTGCTCGGGGTGGCCTGGCCCTCGATCCGGTCGACGTTCGGACTCTCGCGGGAGACGCTCGGTGCGGTTCTCTTCGCTTCCGGCACGGGGTACTTCGCCTCCGGGCTCGTCTCCGGTCGCGCGATCGAAGCGCTCGGTCTTGGCCGCCTGCTCGTGCTCAGCACGGCAATGGCGAGCGTCGGCCTGTTCGGCTACGCGATCGCCCCGGTCTTCCTGGTCGTGCTCGGGATGGCCCTGCTGATCGGCCTGAGCTCGGGCGCGGTCGACGCTGGCCTCAACTTTTACGCGGCCGAGAACTTCTCGACCCGCGTGATGAACCTGCTCCACGCCTTCTTCGGATTTGGTGCGATGATCGGCCCGTTCATCATGGCGGCGGTGATCTCGGGCAACGTTTCCTGGCGCTGGGGCTACGCCATCGTCGGCACCGTCGTCCTCCTGATGGCGATCGCCTTCCTGCTCACGCGCGCGATCTGGTCGGTCCGACACCGCGATGATCCGAACGGCACGGTGCGCGAGCCGTCCGCGCCGGTCGCCGTGATCGTGCGGATGCCACTCGTCTGGCTCCAGGTGCTCACGTTCTTCTTCGTCACCGGTGTCGAGTTCACTGCCGGGTCCTGGGGATACACCCTGCTCGTCGAGCGACTCGGGATCGACGCGGGTCCGGCGGGGGTCTGGGTCGGCCTCTACTGGGGAGCGATGGCCACGGGACGGTTGCTGCTCGGTTCGTTCTCGCGCCGCCTGGGCGACGCCCGCCTCGTGCGCTTCAGCTCGTGGGGAATGCTGCTCGGCGCGCTCCTGCTGACCCGGGACAGCGCCCAGCTCGCGATCGCCGGCCTGATCGTGCTCGGGCTCTGCGAGGGGCCGATGTTTCCGACCCTGATGTCGCTTACCCCGGCCCGGCTCGGGACCAACGTGGCGATGCACGCGATCGGCTTCCAGGTCAGCGCTGCCGTGCTTAGCGGGGCCGTGCTGCCGACAATTGCCGGTCTGCTTTCCGCACGAATGGGGCTCGGCGCGATCGGCTGGACGGTGACCGCGGGTGTGCTCGTTGTGATCGGCCTCGTCCTCCTGCTTCAGCAGCGAGCGGACGCCCCGGTCACGGCTCCAACCATGCCTGCCGAGAGCCACGCCTGATCGACGGATGAAGACCAGACTTCCAGGGGCATTGTCCTGTGGCCGATCGATCGACCCTCCAGTCCAGAGGCCCGCTGTACGCCTTGTTGGCGGCGAATGTCGTTTCCCAGACCGGGAACTCGCTCTCCTACCTCGCCATCCCCTGGTTCGTGCTGACGACGACCGGAAGCGCGACCTCCACCGGGATCGCGGTAGCGGTCGGTGCGCTTCCCGTGATCATCGTCGGCATCTTCGGCGGCGCGATCGTCGACCGGCTGGGCTACAAGCCAACCAGCGTCGTCTCCGATATTGCGTCGTGCGTCGCAGTGCTGCTGATCCCGATCCTGCACCAGACGGTCGGGATCGCGTTCTGGCAACTTCTCGTCCTGGTGTTCCTGGGCGCATTGCTCGACATGCCGGGCTCAGCCGCACGAGGTAGCCTCTTCCCCGAACTCGTCGCCGGAACCGGGCTGACCCTGGAGCGCGCGAATGCCGCTTACAGTGTCACCGGTCGCCTTGCCAGTACGCTCAGCGCCCCTGTCGGCGGCATCCTGATCGCGGCGCTCGGCGCGACGACCCTCCTGTACCTGAACGCCGTATCGTTCGCCATCTCGGCGGCAATCGTCGCGCTCCGTGTGCCATCCCGTAGAGTCCCCGGGACTACGAGTGACGCGGCGCGCCGGATCGACCGCTATCTGGCGGACGTTCGGGAAGGTTTCGCGTTCCTGTACCGCGACCGGCTCCTGTTGTGGATGGTGCTGAGCTTCTCGATCGGTGGATTGGTCGCCGAGCCGCTCTACGCCGTGATCCTGCCTGTGTATGCCCACGAGCGTTACGGCAGCGCCATCAACCTTGGCTTCATCTTCACTGGCCTGGCGGTGGGGTCGATTGTTGGAAATGTGATCTTCGCCGGACTCAACCAGCGTCTGCCCCGCAGCGGCGTCATCATTGGCGGCTTCGCGCTCCGGGCGGCCGCGTTCTGGGCGCTCGTCTTCGTGCCTCCCTGGGGCGTGATCGCGGGCGCGATCTTCATTGGCGCGGTCCTGTTCGAGCCGATCAACCCGCTCTTCATGACGATCTTCCAGAAGCGCGTGCCATCCGGGATGCGGGGTCGGGTGCTGGGCGCCGTCGCGGCGCTCGGGGCCGGGACGTTCCCACTCGGGATCGCGACCTACGGATACCTGCTCGATCGAATCGACCTCGATGCGACACTGCTCCTGTTCGTCATCGTCAATACGACGCTCCCGGTCGCGATGTATCTCACACCCGTTCTCCGAAACATTCGCGTGCCGGTGGCTGCCGACCAAGTTTCTTCGCCGTGATTCGACCGGCGCACGTCCGCGCCCACGGGCTGATCGCGCCGGATTCACCGCTAACCGAGGTGCCGCAGAATGCGATCGACGGTCTCCTCCACGCTCAGTTCGCTGGTGTCCAGCCACAGCCCGATTCCCCGCGTGGATTCACGAAGCTGTCGATCGAGCATCTCGGGCGTCCAGCCATCCGCGTATCCCGTCTTGCCTCTCGCCGCGTCCCGCTGCGCGATGACCTCCGCGGATGGGCTGAGCACGATCACATGAACGGTCCGGTCTCCAAGCCGCTGGATCACCTCGCGCAGATCGTCGCCGAAGATGATGTCCTGGTACACCACGTCGAACCCGGCGTCGTGGTAGCGGGCCGCGACCATCGCTCCCAACTCATACCGGAGCTGGAGCTGCGCCACTGCCTCTGGCGTCGGCGATGGCGTCATCTCCTCACGTCCGGAGACGATCATCCTTCGGAAGCTGTCCCCGCGAAGATGCACGGCACGGTTCAGGCGTTCCGCAAGGCGTTGCGCTACGGTCGATTTGCCGGACGCCATCGCCCCGGAGATGACGATGATCCGGTTCATGCCGTGTTCGTCCACGACGTACGTGCCGATCGTTCAATCACCGTGCTTCCCTCCGATGCGAAGATTCGCTCGACTTCGGACTATCGATGGCCTTGCCGGTGGAGCTGACCTTGAGGGCGCCGGCCGTACCAGAAGTGACTGCATGAAAGGCTGGCACTCCGGTTGCGAACACTGCCTGCCATGGAAGGACCAGAGCAGGCGATGGACAAGCAGCCCTTCGAGATCGACGAGGCGATGGTGCGGCTCCGCGACGCCGTTCGCCCATTCCCGAAAGCCGCGATGTTCGAGCTGCGCGACGACGGCTTCGGCTCCCCGTTCGAGCAACTCGTCGCCTGCATGCTGTCCGTCCGCACGCGGGACGAGACGAGCCTCGTCGCCGCCCGTCGCCTCTTCGCCGTGGCCCGGACAGCCGCCACGGTGGCGGAGCTCGAACCGGCCGCGATCGACGCGTTGATCCCGGATGTCACCTTTCACGAGCGCAAGGCCGCCCAGATCCGGGAGATCGCGGTCACGGTCCGCGATACCCATGGCAACGATCTTCCCTGCGATGAAGACGTGATGCGGTCCTTCCCTGGTATCGGGCCAAAGTGCGCCAATCTCGCCCTCGGGATCGCCTGCGGCCAGCAACGGATCAGCGTCGATATCCACGTCCATCGCGTCACGAACCGGTGGGGGTACGTCCGGGCGAAGACACCCGAGGCGACGATGGATGCACTCGAAGCGGTCCTGCCGGAGCGGTACTGGGTGGAGATCAACGAGCGGCTCGTCCCCTTCGGCAAGCACGTTTGCACCGGCGATCGTCCCCGCTGTTCGACCTGCCCCCTGCTCGCCATGTGCCGCCAGGTGGGCGTGACGAATCACCGGTAGCAGCCGAGCGAGAGCGGTATCTGCAGGGACGGGTTAGCGCACTTGGGAGCGCACCGTTGCATCGAAATCCTGTCCGCGGGCGCCTGCCCTGTAAGCGGCATCGAAGCGGAGCGAATGGGGCCCCCGCGGCCGCACCCATCACCGTCACGATTTTCCGTCACGACTTGGCACAGACGATTCGCGAGCGGCTATCTGGGCACCGGCATGCCCCAGACCTGGAGCGCGAAGCCGTCGAAGTCGTAGCGGGCCATGTCGCCCTCGGTTCGTTCCGGTGGTCGCCCCGCCATCACCGTGGCGACGCCGTCTCGCATCCTCGGCAACAGGGCAGGCGAGATCGGGCTGGCGCCATGCGCGGGGTAAACCGCCTCAAGATCCGGCGCGTGATCCGCCAGCCGCGAGAGCGAGGTATGGTACACCGGCAATTCGGCGGGATCGTAGACGTAGAGCGCGCCTGCGTAGGCGACATCGGTGCTGAAGAGTGCCCCGTTGCCCGCATCGAGCAGCGAGATGCCGCCTGGCGAGTGCCCTGGCCCGTGGACGACTTCCAGCGTCCGCCCGCCGAGGTCGAACCGGTGGCCGTCCCGCATCGTCCCCGTCGCCGGTGTCGGCGGAAACGAGATCGTCATCGGGTCGATGCCTGGCGGCAGCGGACCGGTCAGGTTGATGGGCGCAAAAGCCCGGCGCAGCTTTTCGTTCGGCACACCGGTGAGCAGGGAATCCGCTTCAGCCTCGTGAATCCAGATCTCGCCGAACTGCCGATTCCCGCCGATGTGGTCCCAGTGGGCGTGACTGTTGACGACGACAACCGGTCGATCGGTCAATTCATCGGTGAGCGCCCGCATGTCGCCCACGCCCATCCCGGTATCGAGCAGGATCGCCCGCTCCTTGCCGACGATCAGATACGATTTCACCATCTCGACATGGAGCGGCTCTTCGATGACGAAGATGCCGGCTTTTGCGATCCGCACCGCAAACCAGGGTTGCGATGTCGATACGAGCATGGAGTCCAGGCTGGTCATGATTCGAGGGAACTCCCCTGACGAAAGCGACTCCGGTCAGGCTTTAGGGACAGGCAGGTTCGTGCGCCTTGTGCGACCGCTCCACACCATCATCGCCGGAGCCGGGAGGTTGGTCATGTCGTTGACAACGGTCCGGCCGGGCGAGCCACCCTTTCGGGACCGCGCGGATGCCGGAGCCCAGCTGGTGCTCGCGCTGCCACCGGTCCTCCCGGATATCGATCCCCGGGACGTCGTGGTGCTCGGGCTGGTCCGCGGCGGGGTTCCCGTCGCGGCTGGAATCGCGCGTACCCTCGGGGCACCGCTCGACGCCTTCACCATCCGCAAGATTCGCGCGCCGGGTCAGCCCGAGTTGGCGATCGGCGCGGTCGGTCCCTTGCGCACGCTTCGTCTCAACGAGGCACTCATTCGCGAGCTGAGACTCGCGCCGGCCACCGTTCAATCGCTGATTGCCCACGCCAACGACGAGCGGAACCGCATCGACCGGATGGTACACGACGACAGGCTGTCGATTTCCCTGACGGACAAAATCGTCGTCCTTGTCGATGATGGGCTCGCGACAGGTGCCTCGATGCGGGTCGCTGTCGACGCGGCGTCGAAGCAGCGACCGAGGCGGACGATCGTCGCGGTGCCGGTAGCGGCGCGCGAGGTCGCGCGCGCATTCCGCGAGGACGGCGTCGCAACGGTTGTGGTTGTCGAGCCTGAACGCTTCCAGGCCGTGAGCCATTGGTACCGGGACTTTGCACCGGTTCCGATTGACACGGTTCGTCGTCTGCTGGCAGACGAGCCTCGGTTGGACTCGCGCGCATCTCAGCCGGAGGAACGATGAGCAGCCCATCTCGTCATGCCCGCCGCATCGGCATCGCGATCACATGCCACCTCCGCTCCGGTCCGAACGAAAGGCCAGTCGGGAATCGCCGCGAAGCATCCAGCACCTGAATTGCGGCAGCCGGTCCGCGGCCATGTCCGGCGAGCGGCGACGGCAAGCGCCATCGAAGCCCTTGCCCGGGATCGGACCGACCGGCTTTTCGACAAGGTGCTTCGTCCGCAGGCTGCGCACCGATGTCACTACCAAGGCAGTCTCGCCGGAGGGCGCGGCTCCGACGGATGGAAATGCCCGGACCGCGCGGAAGCGGCGCACGAACCTTTGGCCAGACGACGGACAGCAAAACTCCTCCCAGCTGGTGAGGCCAGGAGGAGTGTTGCCGTGCGGTTGCCCGCGCTTGTTCCGGGAATGGGGAGCCCGGGGCGGTCTAGTCTTCGACGATGAACGGACCCGCGATCTCGAGGACTTCGTCCGGCGTCAGGAACGGGTTGACTGCATCCGGGAACGGCGAGACTTCGTTCAACAGCGCCAGATAGGCAGCGTGCCGGGCCTCGACTCCATGGATCGTCAGGGCAGCGGTCAGCAAGTCGTCATTGTCGATCAGGTACTGGGCGGCGCCATTGTAGGCGCCGACGCCCGTGTCCTCGAGGGCCTGGGCGACGGCCAGGAAGCTGGCGGCGTCGGTGTACCCGAAGTCGTACGTGCCCTCCTCGACCGGCTCTCCACCGAGATCGGTGATGACGGCCGTCAGGGTCTCGACGTGAGCGGCCTCGTGGGCGGCGATTTCGTTGAGATTCTCGAACACACTGGTCTGGAAACCCAGACCCGTAATGCCCTCTTCGCCGATCTCGGCGAGCCCGTCCCGGTAGAAGGCGGTTTCGAGGTGCTCGAGGGTAAGGGCGAAGTTGAGGACATCCGCTTCGGTCTCGAACGGCGAATCGGCAGCCGGTGTGGCGCCCTCATCATCGGTCGGCGTGGCGAGGTTACCCTCGGGCGTGGAATCCTGGGCGACGGCAAAGCCGACGGTGCCCATGGCGGCAAGACCGCCACCAGCGACGGCAGCATTCCGAAGAAGGCCACGACGGGTTACTTCACTAAGGCGGGATTCGACCGCCTTCTGGAGCAGCGCCTCGTAGGCTGACCGCTTGTCAGACGAGATTGGCATTGAGAATTCTCCCTTTCAGAGTTTCGAAGGACTTCAGTGCGTCCGGAGATAAACGAGTTCCGGTTCCGGCATCGGGCACCCGGGTTATGCCTCCGGCGTGGCCTCAGTGACGATAAACTGGCCCGCGATTTCGAGCACTTCGTCCGGCGTCATAGGAGTCTCGAACGCTGCCGGGAAGGGGATCTCGCCGTTCAGCAGATTGAGATAGGAAGCGTGACGCGCTTCGACGGCGACGATGCCACCGGCGGCCAGCAACAGGTCGACGCTCTCGATCGAGGCGGCGGCTCCATCGTAGGCCTGCACGCCGACATTCTCTAGTGCGGCTGCTGTCGCCAGGAAGCTCCCGGCGTCCGTGACGCCAAAGTCGTACTCGGCCGCCTCGACGGGCTCGCCGCCAAGGTCGGTGATGACTGCGGTCAACGTTTCGACGTGCGCCGTCTCGTGCTCCCCGATGGTCGTCAGGTTTTCACTGATGGAGTTGCCGAAACCATCCTCGCCGAACT
>CADCWJ010000340.1 GCA_902806365.1 uncultured Thermomicrobiales bacterium | reverse complement strand
TTATCCTGTACGGAAATCCCCTGCACGGACGGCGTGCTGATCGAGTGGTGGAGAGGAATGCATGCGGATCTTCATCAACGGTCAAGCGCATCAGATCGATGCAGGGCCGGATGCCCCCTTGCTCTGGGTCCTGCGCAACGACCTTGGACTCACCGCCGCGAAATACGGCTGCGGCATTGGGAAGTGTGGCGCGTGCACCGTGCTCGTCGATGGCCGGGCTCAACGCTCGTGCATGATCTTGATGCGCGATGTCACCGGCCTGCCCGTGACGACGCTTGAAGGACTTGCGCCGACGGGGGCGGACGCCTCCAATGCCGCCATCGTCCCGCTGAGGAACACGTTTCTCGCCGAACAGGCGGCGCAGTGCGGCTACTGCATCCCCGGCATCCTGATGAGCGCCATTGCCTTGCTCGATGCAACTCCCGACCCCACGCGCCGCCAAATCCGGGAAGCGCTGGCGGACAACCTCTGCCGCTGCGGCAGCCAGCCGCGCATCCTTCGCGCGGTCGAACGCGCGGCGCGGACGATCCGGATTGAGGGCAAACAGGATGGTACCGATGTTCGCTCCTGACCGCGACACTTCCGGCCGCACGGTCGGCTCCTGGATCACGATCGAGCCGGACGGGACAGTGACCGCGCGCTCCGGCAAGGTCGAACTGGGGACCGGATTGCGTTCCGCGCTGGGGGCGATCGTGGGCGCCGAACTGGGGCTCCCCGCCGAGCAGGTCAGGATGGTACTCGGCGATACCGCGCTGGTCCCCGACCAGGGGGTCACCGCCGGCAGCAAGTCAATCCAGACCGCAGGGATGCTCCTCCAGCGGGCGGCAGCGGCGGCCCGGTGTGTATTGGTCGCGGCGGCGGCCCCGCTGCTCGGCAGCCCCACCGATGATCTGGTGTTCCACGACGGAGCAATCGTGGTCCGGAACGATCCGACCCGCTTCATCACGCTCGGTCAGCTCGCCGATGTCTCCCTCGATGTCCCGGTTCCAGACAGGTTGCCAGGCGAGCCGCTGCCCGCGTCCATGGGTGATCAGGCTATCTCCCGGATCGAGCTGCCGGAGATGCTAAACGGCAGCTTTCGCTACGTCCACGATCTGGTCCTCGACGGGATGCTTCACGCGCGCGTGATTCGGCCTCACCGGCGCCTTCCGGGCGGGCTCGGGAGCGCGATCGCCGCGCTCGATACGTCCGCCGCCGAAGCCGTGCCCGGTGTCGTCGCGATCGTGCGGGACGGTTCCTTTCTCGCCGTCGTGGCCGAGCGCGAGGATGCGGCGATCGCCGCCGCCGCTGCTGTCCGGGTCGAGTGGACGACCCATCCGCCGCTCCCCGATCAGGACGATCTGTTCGACGCAATCCGGCATGCCCCGGTGGTCGAGACGCGGCACGGCCCCAGTGACTCCCCTCCCCCCTTTCCGGTTCAGACGCTGCACGCTCGCTACGAGATGCCCTATCAGGCGCACGGCTCGCTGGGACCATCCTGTGCCGTTGCCGATGTCCACGACGACGGGGCCACGATCTGGTCGAGCACCCAGGGCGTCTTTTCGCTACGCGATGCGATCGCGGCCCTGCTCGGGCTCGCGCCGGACCAGGTTCGCGTGATCTCG
>CADCWJ010000339.1 GCA_902806365.1 uncultured Thermomicrobiales bacterium | reverse complement strand
GAGGCTCGAGACACCTTCGCAAGATCCTAAACCCCGAACAGAGGAAGCTCCCGCGTCGCGCCCCGAGAAACCCCAGGCCGTGAAGAACTGTCGTGCCGACGCCGCCGTTCGTCGCCTCGGGTTTAGCGTCGGAACCACGCCCCGACACCGTGGTCTACAAGTCGTGCCGGGAACCACGCTCCAACACCGTGGCCTACAAGTTGTGTCGGGAAAACCGTAGGGGACTGCCGGGGGCAGCTCCGAATAGCTGAAGAGGAAACAGCTATGAACGACAACGAGTTCACCGGGCCGCAGTCGCCACGAAGGCGACGGCATGCCTGGGCAAACACGAAGGAGGTCTATGACTGGACTTTGGCCCTCAGGCTGCTGCTGAGAGGCTTTGAACCAAGGCATCCAGCATTGGTCGGGACAATTGCAGCGGTCCACCTGTCGCATCCGACCCCCCGCTAATTCGAGCCCGCCAGATCTTCTCCCTCGCCACCCGGATGCAGTCCGAGAACGTCGGTGAACACTTCGCGTACCATGCCGAGCCCGCCGCACTCATCGAACCATCCCCGTGCCATCGCAACGCCACCAGCGTCAACACCGAGTACAGCCCCAGCAGCACCGGCGTCGTCCGCGCGATCGCCAAGCCCGACCACTGGCGTTGCGTCTCCACCCCCAGGTGGGCACGCACCTCCTCGAAGGTCACCTCCAGGCTCCATCGTTGCACCGCCCAGCCAAGGATCTCCCCGGCCGTCGCGTCCGTGTCGGTGCACAGGAATGCCGCGCCCGGCACCTCGCCCTCCGGATCGCGCACCACCACGTACCGGATCGCCACCGGGTCCAGGCCCGAGGTGTGCCACAACGCCGTCCGCGACAGGACCTGCAGCACCTTACTCCGGCCGCCGTACCACGCGACCTCGATCGACTCCCACGGCGTGTCGCCCCGCGACAGCCACTGCTTGGGCGACAACTGCCGCGGCCCCTTCTTCGGCTTCGGGCCTCGCTTGCTCGCCGGCTGCGGGCCGGGCGGGTGGTACAACGCGGCGTCGAGCCGAAGCCGGCAGACGAGCGTCGCCTCGACCCGGATGCACGAGGCGGCCAGGGCTACCGCGGCGAATCCGCCATCGACGACAAGGATCAACTTCCGAAGGGGATGCCAGCGGCGGACCTGGGCGATCATCTGGCGAAGCCAGTCGATCGAGGTCTTGTGCCGGAGGCGGTCCCCCTTGCCCTCGGGCCAGCACAGGGCGGTCAGGAACGGCAGGGCCCAGGGGCGTTTCGACCAGGGGATCGGGATCAGTGCGGCCAGGGCGACCCACTTGAGGCCGAAGCAGCGGATGGTGTGCTTGCGCGACGAGCGGACGGGGTCGCGATAGCAGCCCTTGGCGTCGATGCGGCGGCCGTTGCGACGCTCGACGGTGTCGTCGGCAGCCAGGATGAGCGGGGCATCAGGCGGGAGGGCGGCGAGGATCAGGCCGAGCAGGAGCCGTGCGGCGGCCAGGAGACTCCAGGCGTCGCGGTTGAGGGCACGGTGGTAGTTGGTGAAGTGGGCGTGGTCGGCCAGCCCCATGACGCGGAGTGCCGAGGCGACGGTGCGTCGGCCGTTGACCAGGATCGTGCCGACGACCAGCGTCCGGGCATGGGGCCAGGTGCGAGAGGAGAAGAGTGGTGCGAAGACATCGAAGATGGCTAGGATCTCGGGTGGCAGATCCATGGGGCTGTGTCTCCACGGGTGATGGCTCGTGAACTACCATCAATCGTGGTCGCCAACCCCGTGGATCTGCCAGGCTACTTGGCCAAAGTCCAGTCCATACGGAGCCGCTGGTTCTCGGCCCGGAGCCGGCGGAGTTCCTCCTCGACGGCCGGGGGATTGCCCTTGCCGGGGAAGGCCTGCTGCCCCTCGACGGCCAGGGCCTGCTTCCAGGATCGCAGCAGGCTCTCGGAGAGGTCGAGCTCGCGTGCGACCTCGGCCAGGCTCTTGCCGTGGTCGGCGATCCGCCGGCCGACCCATTATAATCAACGGTCCGCGAAAGAGCTAAGATTCCGGCATTTCCCGATAACGCCGCTCCAGTTCGGCCAGAAGTAATGGCCGTTTCCTCTTCGAGCGCGCCTTCCTCATGATCGCGCGTCGGTCCCGCGCCTCGGTTTGACACCGCGGCTCCCGGGCTGTCCGATAGGGCAGCAGGTCCTCCACGGTGAACGGCCCGGGATGCGTGGCGTGAGCGTCCAGGGCAGGCACCAACGTCGGTCCCTCCAGGACCAGACGAATCCCCGCGTGGCGATGGCCGTGAATCCGCCGCTCGTGACTCTTCGGCAAGCGAAACCAACGCTCCAGATCGAGATTATCCCGGATCGCTTCATACTCCTCCTCGCCGACGAACAGGCCGGCAAGGAAGCTGAGCATCACCGTGGCCATGCCGTGCCGGATCGGATCCTCGGTCGCCTCGAATCGATCAATCAGGGCCTCGAACTTCTCCTCACGCTCGGTGATGTCCTCGGTCCCGGGCTCCAGCGTCGCGGCCACCTCCGCGATCACGGGCGCGTATCCTCGGATCACCTCCTGCTGCTCTTTGACTTCGTCCAGACCCGCCTGGATGCATCCCGATAACCGGCCGAGTTGCTCCTCCGCGGCCCCCCCCTTTTCGCCTCCAGGTTCCGTTGGATCGACTCCTGGACCTCGCCCAGCGCCTCGGCCATCCGCAACCCGGCAGGATGCAGCGGCCCGCCTTGATCGTCATTCAAGATCCCACGCACCGCCGCGCAATCGTCGAGCACCACAGAGCCCGCGGGATCGACCACGGCAGCAGGCGGGTTCGCCGCCGCGGTCGCCGTGCCGGTGGCTTCCGGAGTCCTGGGTGTGAGGTCATCCTTCGTCTCGGCCTTCCGACGCCGGAGCACGGCTTGTTCGATCTTCCGCAGGCCACGCACCTTTTGCCGCATCGGGACCTTGGCATGGCTGTCGGCCTCCAGGACGGGCCGGGCCAGGTCGCGGAGGAAGTGGTTGTCGCAGTAGCGGTGCGGCACGTCGGGGAATTCCGCCGCGATCCCTTTGACGAACGCCTCCTGCTTGTCCGACATCCAGAGCCCGACAGGGGTGCCCAAGGATCCGGCCCACTCTTTGGCCCTCCGGATCAGGCGTCGGACCTCGTCCTCGGTCGCGGAGATCAACGGCTCGGCGAACCACACCCGCTTCCGGGTCAACTCCCGCACGACGGAGAGGGTCTCGTGTCCCTTCTCGGGCTGGAGGCCGTCGATGCAGAGGATGATCTCCGCCGTGGGTCCGTAGAGCTGGCGGAGCGACTCGGCGTCTTGCTGCCACGCCGCGAGCATGACCTGGTAACGTCGGATGTACTGGTCGATCGCATCTTCAGAGAGCTTGATCCCAGAGTCGTCCTGGAGTTCGGATGGAATCAAGGAGATCGCCATGTGGCGGGAACAGCGTCGATGTCCGATCCAGCAGAGGACGTCCCACCCGATCGCCATCTGGGGCAGAGCGAGGGTGATTTCCAGTTCGGGGCTCCTGGTCCTGGCGTGTCCCGGGCAGGTCCGATCGGGACAGTGATTGAGCTTGCAGATGAGTTGGACCGGACCGTCCAAGGTGTGAATGCGTCGATAGCGATGATCGCAGATGTGCATCATCCGCCCACAGACCGGACAGTGACGGTCGAGGACGTCGAGTTCCCACAGGGAGAAGTCCGTGTCCGCCGGCCATCGGTAAGCCATGCTGCCGAACTCCGTGACCAGGAACCGACCATCGGTTCCCGAGACCGGTTCAAGGTTACGTCAGGAATTCACGGGTTTCTAGCCCTTTGCCGGACCGTTAAAAAAACGGATATCAAGGCGCCAGCATAACCTGCCCCCACTGCGGGCAGGCCGCCGAGTTCCACTCGCATAGGCCCATGCCCAGCTCAGCATCAT
>CADCWJ010000338.1 GCA_902806365.1 uncultured Thermomicrobiales bacterium | reverse complement strand
TCACCGGGCACAGAGCCGGCACCCACCTTGGATCAAATCGATAGAGTGCTGAAGGGCCCGCACCGCTACCACGGTGGCCCCGGCCACATCGAGGAACCGTCGATATCCATCCCTCGTGTCACGACAACCTTGACCACTGTGACGAGCACAACCTCCCGCCGCTCGCTACCAATGGAGGGTCCCTCACGTTCCAGGATGTGAATGTCGCGTCTATCCATCACCCCTGGACACCCATTACCCAACCAGTGGCATGATGATCCGGTATGGTCGTTCCGAACGGCCAAACACCACACCCATTCATCGCACCCTTGTCCCGGATCACGTTTGAGGTCTCTGCATGTCCCGCCTGCTCCCACCAGCCCCAACCGCCATCGAACCGATGACCCACCGGCGCATCCGGCGCCTGGCCGTGCCAGTAGTGGCTGAATACACCCTGCAGGTGAGCGTGGTGACCGTGAACACCTGGCTGGTGAGCGCGGCAGGTGATATTGCCCTTGCGGCAGTCGGGGTCGCCAATCCCATTCTCTACATCCTTATCGCGATGTTCGCCGCAATCTCCACGGGCGCCACGGTTCTCGTCGCTCAGGCCCATGGAGCGCAGCGCCCCGATCGCGTCAATGAGGTCGCGCGACAGGCGATCACCTGGGGGGTCCTGCTGGTGATCCCGCTTTCCGTTGCCTGTTTCCTGCTGACACCAACCCTGGTGCGATTCTTCGGAGATGACCCGGGGGTTCACGACGAGGCGATCTCTTACCTGCACGTGATTTCGGCGACCGTGATCGTGCTCTTCCTCTCGATCCTGTGCGGCGGCATCCTCCGTGGCACCAGCGATGGCCGAACGCCTCTCGTGGCGGCGATCCTCGCCAACATCGGCGGACTCGTCGCCTCCTGGGTATTGATCGAAGGGCATCTCGGCGTTCCCGGCTACGGCGTGGCCGGTGCCGCCTGGGGTTCGGTGACCGGGCGCGGCGTGGGACTCGCCTACCTCCTGGTGCGGATGATCACCGGTGGCACCTCGGTCTCGCTAGCCGGCAGGCACGGCTGGCGACCGTCCCCGCCGGCGGGCCGGCAGATTTTCCGACTGGGGATCCCGGCGGCGATTGAGCATGTCTCCAATGAGAGCGGGTTCGCCGTATTGACCATGCTGGTCGCCGCCCTCGGCGCGTCGGTGATGGCGGCCAACCAGATTGCGTTCACTGCCCTGGAAATCTGGTTCCTGACCTCACTGGCTCTCTCGATCACGCTAACCGCCCTTACCGGGCAGAGCTATGGTGCGAGACGACCTCACGACGCGTTGATCGCGGCGCGGATCATCCGGCGCTGGACGCTGATGTGGACCGGTTTCGGCATGGTGGTGCTCGCCGCGTTTCCCCGGCCGGTGCTTCGCCTCTTCTCCGACGGCCCGGACGTCGTGGATGCCGGAGTTAGCCTGATGCGGGTGATCGCCGTCCTGCTCCCATGCTACGGAATGCTCCTCCTTACCGCAGGCGTCCTGCGGGGCAGCGGCGATACGCGCTCGCCGATGGTGCGCAGCGTGGTCGCGACATGGACCACGGTCGTGCTTGCATTTGCGGGCGTCCGCTGGTTCGATGCCGGGGCGGAATGGATCTGGGGCTCCTACCTGCTGACAATTCCGCTCGCGGCCTGGCTCAACTGGCGGGCGTTCGTACGGCGCGCGTCGGTCGCGATGGAAGACCTCGATTCGGAGCCGGAGGCATCGCCCTTGACGGCGGTTACGGCAACTTGAGCCTTAGCCCATCACATCAGCCGCTGACGACCCCGGGGCGTGGTCCGCGGCGAGACCGAAATCGATGAACCAATCTCTCCCGGCGTTAGGCCGCGTCGGATCGCCGCTTCTCGACCAGCACGGTGTGCCCGGCCGATTGCAGCGAGCAGAGGCCCACCTCCTGTTGACGGCCAGACCATCCGCCTGAGAACCACGCGCTGCGTCCTCGTTGGAACGGTGCGCGCTGTACTGGAGCAGGGATCGTCCCTGGCTGGCGATGACCCCAGGATCGAACTGACCGGCTAGGTCCTCTGGCAAGTCAGCGGGGAGAGTGACCGAGTCCGGGTTGCCGTCGCTGGTGTACAGCGTCATGGCGCCGCTCTCCACCAGCTCTTGCCAGGAGCCAAGGCTGGCGGCGTCCGTATTGAAGCGCGTGATCGCCCACGGGTCCCACATGACGCTATCGGG
>CADCWJ010000337.1 GCA_902806365.1 uncultured Thermomicrobiales bacterium | reverse complement strand
TGGTTCACATGATCGAGGAGTACGCCCGCCACAACGGCCATGCCGACCTGATCCGGGAGTCCGTGGACGGTCAGACCGGAGAATAGCCGTCAGGAGGCGAAAGCGGTCACGGTTAATCCCCTGCCAGCGGCAGTTCGGCGAAACGGGAGAGCGAGAAGTCGGGGCGGACCCTGGCGGTGGGGTCGGTCACGAGCGTCGCGAGATACTCGCCGACCACCGGCGCGAACTTGAAGCCATGCCCGCTGAACCCGGTCGCGAGCGCGACGTTGGGATGGTCGGGATGGCGGTCGATCACGAAGTCGGTATCGGGCGTCATCGTGTACATACAGACGACTGCGTTCATCGTCCGGCCCGTCGCGCCGCGGATGCTGCGTTTGACGAAGGGTCGAAGATCGGGCGCGATGTCGGATTCTGACGCCGTCCGGTCGATCTGGTCGGGATCAACCACATCGCCGCCGGAGTGCATACCAACCTTGATCCCGGGCTCCCCATACTCGGGGATGCCGTAGAACTCGCCTGTTTCGTCGTCGCTGATGAACACGGGGAACTGTTCCGGCGAGACGGACTTCCGGTGGTTCCGGTCGATCTCGAACCAGACCACCGGCTTGCGGCGCACTTCAAGGGGGATCCCCAGCTCGTTGAGGATCTTGCCCGACCAGGCGCCTGCCGTCAGGACGAGGCGGTCCGCCAGGTACGTTCCCTTCGCGGTCTCGACGGTGACGCCGCCACCGTCCGCCGACCACGAGCGGACCGGCTCGTTGGCGCAAATCTCGCCACCCGCGTCGGCCAACTCTCGGGCAAGGGCCCGGAGCGCAATCGGGACATCGAGGAACCCGGCGTCGGGACCGAAGCAGACGTCCCGATCCTCGGGCAGCGTCCAGGCCGGCCACCGCTCGTTGACCTCCGTGCCGGTCAGCCACTCGCTGCCGATCCCGTAGGCGTCCGCGCTGGCGCGGGCCTCACGCGCCCGGTGAAAGCCTGGACCGGAGATATCGAGGCACCCCACACGATACATGAACCGTCGTGCCGTTCGTTCCTGGAGCTCCGTCCAGAGCCGGTCCGCTTCCAGCGTCCATGGCACGTAGCGCGGCCCCTCGGCGTAGGCATGGCGGAAGATGCGGGTCTGACCGCCGTGGCTGCCCTTGTCGTGGACATGGTCGAACTGTTCGAGCACGAGCACCCGATGGCCCTGGCGGGCGAGTGCCCAGCCGGTGGCGGTTCCCATCGCTCCGCCACCGATGACGATGATGTCGGTCCTGGCGAGTTTCAAACGTCCTCCACAGGGTGGTGCCCGCGCGGCGGCAGTGGCGCCCGGGGATTATGCCGGTGGTGCTTCAGGTAGTTGGGCCAAAGCCCTCGGTGATGGCGTGCTTCCTGTCGTACCAGGAGAGGTCTTCGATGGGGTCGGAGTTACCGTAGACCGGCATTTCCCGACTTACTGGCGCGGCCCAGCGGGCGGCGTTGCCGATAACCTTGCGGATCTCCTCGTTGAAGTACGTGGTGTATGTCTCGTGGCCCGGCCGGAAGTAAAAGACCTTGCCGGCGCCACGGTAGTAGACCGCTCCGCTCCGGAAGACCTCTCCCCCCTGGAACCAGCTGACGAAGATCAGGTTGTCCGGCTCGGGAATATCGAAGTGCTCGCCGTACATCTCCTCCTGATCGAGCTCGATGTAGGGGCCGATGCCTTCGACGATCGGGTGCCCCGGAGCGACTACCCAGAGCCGTTCCCGCTCGTCGGCTTCGCGCCACTTCAGGCTGCAGGTCGTTCCCATCAGGCGCCGGAAGATTTTCGAGTAATGGCCGGAGTGGAGCACGATCAACCCTGCGCCGCCGAGGATCCGCTTGTGCACGCGGTCAACGATGGCGTCATCGACGTCGCCGTGCGCCATATGTCCCCACCAGACAAAGACATCGGTGCCGGCGACGACCTCTTCGGTCAGGCCGTGTTCCGGCTCGTCGAGTGTCGCGGTCGTGGCCTCGATGCCGTCGATCGCGTTCAATCCCTCGGCGATCGCGCCGTGGATCCCGTTCGGGTACGTCGCGCCGATCTTTTCATCCTTCTGCTCGTGGCGAAATTCGTTCCAGACAGTGACGCGTACGGGGTTGGCCATGCTGGTGCATCTCCTTGCGGATGATGTAGGATGTCGAATTCCGGCAGGCGCCGGGTGATCCGGGCATCATCGCCGAAGTTCACGGCGGCGTCACTCGCCGCTCACTCGACGGTGATCTCCCGGCCAAGCTCGGCTGATTTGTAGATCGCGTCGATCAGGCGAACCCGGTCAAGCCCTTCCTCGCCGTCCGGGGAAACAGGGGTGCCGTTGAGGATGCCGTCCACGAACCCCTGGATGATGCGGGCGTGGCCGGGGCGCTCGATGAGACGGGGCTTGCTGTCGGCGGTCGTGTCGCCAATATTGCGGTAGATCTCGAGCGTATCGACGTGAGCGTAGTTCTTCGCGAAGATGCGGGCACCGCCGTTTCCCCCATAAACCTGGATGCCGAAGTCGTCGCCCATCTCCGTGAACGACGCCCACGATGCTTCCAGGAGAAGGGTGCCGCCGTCTCCGAACCGAAGAAACGCTGTCGCCAGATCCTCGACTTCGTAGCCGTTGGGGCCACCCGGCGCGAAACTCTGGCGACGGCCGGGCCAATTCCCACGGCCCTGCGGGCCGATTTCGGCGTACGTCGCCGCGCTCACCGAGGTGACCTTCGGGTTGCCGAGGACGTAGAGCGCCATGTCGAGGACGTGCACGCCGAGATCGATCAGCGGGCCGCCCCCGGCCGCCTCCTTCGAGGTGAACCAGCTCCCCAGGCCGGGAATGCCGCTCCGGCGCATCCAGAACGCCTTGGCGTAGTAGACACGTCCGAAGTTGCCGGCGGCGATCTCGTCCCGCACGATCTCGATGTCGTGCCGGGTGCGACGCTGGAACGCAACCGCGAGGATTTTGCCGTACCGCTTCGCGGCCTCGACCATCTCGCGAGCTTCGTCCTCGTGCCGGGCCAGTGGTTTTTCGATCAGCACATGCTTGCCGGATGCAAGGGCGGCGATCACGACCGGCTTGTGCAGGTTGTTGGGGACCGCGATGCTGACGGCGTCAATATCGTCCTGCGCCAGGAGTTCCTGATAGTCGGAGTAAATGGCTGGAATGTCGAACCGTTTCGCGAGCGCCTGGCAGCGGTCGGTATCGAGCCCGGCCAGTGCGACGACCTTGACCCGCGGTTCCTCGGCATATCCTTCGAGATGAAAAATCCCCGCGCCACAGCCGATGACGCCGATTCGCAACTGGTCCGTGGACACGCAGATTCCTCCGATGATCGACGGGCGAGCGCCAGACCGATCTGTTCAACGGTGCCAATAATTGTGGGCAGTGGTCGATCTGGCCCGGAGCCGGGCCAGATGTGACTCCGGGGAGCATGGCACCCGATGGCGTAATTCGCAATGGCATGACTGGAGAACGCGCGGGGTCAGGCGACGAGATGGATCACGGTCAGCTCGGGTGGACAGTTGAGCCGCACGGGCGGGCGATACATCCCTATCCCGTTGCTGACGTAGAGCGGCATCGTGCCGACCAGATAGCGGCCGCTGACGTACGTCCGACCGAGCTTGGGCAGTGCGATCGCGCCGATCCCGGGCAGGCGGACCTGGCCGCCGTGCGTATGCCCCGAAAGCTGCAGCATGGGAGCGTATCGGGCGGCGAACATCGCCAGGTCGGGCTCGTGCCAGAGCAGGATCGTTGCGGCGTCGGTCGGGATGCCAGCGAAGGTGCGGGCCAGATCCGGTTTGGCGAGCATCGCGTCGGCAACCCCGGCGATCCAGAGGTCGCCCCGGTCAGTTGTGACGCGGACCGCCTCATTCTCGAGCACACGCACGCCGGCCGCTTCCAGCGGTTCGACCACCCGCGCACGCATGCTGGCGAGATCGTGATTGCCCAAAACTCCCCAGGCTCCGAAACGGACCGTTTTTACCATCTCGCCGAGCACGTTCGCGGCGGCTGCCATGAAGCGGGGAGACTCGGAGATGTAGTCGCCCCCCAGCAACAGGATATCCGGCTTCAACGCTTGCAAATGCTCGATCACCGGATCGAGATCGGCAGCCGCGAAGTGCGGCCCGACGTGCGTGTCGGTGACGAACGCGATCGTCAGGCCGTCGAGTCCGGCGTGATTGCGAGGCAACTCGAATACTTCGTGACTTACCCGCAGACGATACGGATGAACGAACCGCGCGTACCAGGCAACAGCCGCGGCAAGGACCACCCCCGCGAGGCCGGACAGCATGGCGATCGCGCGGCGGGATCGGATCGTCATGAGGCACCCGTGATGGCCGCGATCAGCAGCCCGGCACTGGCGAGCACGCCGAAGATGAGATGCAGTCCGGCGGCCCTGCGCACGACCAGGTTAAGGCGGGCCGGGTCCTGCTCGACGCCGATCTGGCGGGCGATCGAGATCGCCCGGGGAATGGCGACGAGTACCAGCAGGAGTGGATACCAGCTGGGGTCACCGAGCACGATCGCGATGAGGAGGACAAAGGGGATCGAGACGAGCAGCGCGAATTCAACCGTCGCCGCCTTCCGCCCGAGAAGATTGGCGAGCGTGCGTTTGCGATGGCGCCGGTCCGGCTCGATGTCACGGACGTTGTTGGCGTGCAGGAACGCGGCGGAGAGCAGGCCCATTGCCGCCGCAAGCAGAAGGGAGGGCACCGAGATCGCACCCGTATGGACATAAAAAACGCCCAGCACCATCCCGATCCCCATCGCGAGGAAGACAGTTACCTCGCCGAGCGCGTAGTAGGCGAGTGGGAAGGGGCCGCCCGTATAGAATAAAGCGGCGGCGGCGCTGGCGATCGCCAGCCAGAGGATGCCCAGCCCGACATCGGCGATGATCGGCAGGGCCAGGATCAGCGCGGCGGTGAAGCAGAACGCGATCCCGAACCGAAGCTCGGCGTGCGAGACCGAGCCATCCTGCAGCACGCCCGATTGCCCGAGCGTCTCGGCGGTGTCCACGCCACGCACTTCATCGAAGTAATCGTTGGTCAGGTTGCAGGCGGCGTGGGTGAGCACCGATGCCAGCAGCATCAGCACGAAGTAGCCCCACCGTACCTCGCCCGCCACGAACGCCAGCATCGTCGCGGCCACGATCGGGATCGTCGAGGTGCTGAACGACCGGAGTCGCACGGCGCGCAGCCAGTCGCGCGCCGAGGCGGCCCTCCGGTCGGCACGGCGCCAGGGCATCGCAAGATGTTCGACCGCTCCCAACAGCGAGGTCAGACCCCAACCGAGAATCCCGGTCAGGATCAGCCCGACGAATATCTGGGGGATCTGGAGCAACTGATAGCTGTTCCAGATCACGTACCCGAGACCGCTTTTGGCGTTGACGAACTCGGTCCCGACGACGACGACGAGCGCGAACCCAAGCGCCAGCCTCAGACCGGTGAAGATCGAGGGCAGTGCGCCCGGGAGCGCAACGGTCAGGAACAGCTCGCTCCGGCTCGCACCGAGGTTTCGCGCGACGTCGCGGTACGAGCGGTCGAGCTCCAGCACCCCGCTCATTGCGCTCAAGGCGACGAGGAAGAAGATCGAGAGCGCGACGGTCACGATTTTTGAGGTCTCGCCAGTTCCAAAGGCGATGATCATTAGCGGCAGGACGGCGATCTTTGGTATCGAGTACACGATCGTCGCCAGTGGCATGAAGAAGACCCGAACTGGCCAGAACAGCCCCATGGCCAAACCGAGGACGATTCCTGGAATCGCCCCGAACAGGAAGCCGACCAGGATCCGGGCGACGGTGATCCGGATATCGCCGAAGAGGTCGTCTTCCTGGGTCATCGTGACGGCGGTAGCCCAGAGCGAACTGGGCGGCGGCCAGAAGCGGCTGTCGATCCGACCGCTTCGGGAAAGCAGCTCCCAGAGCGCGATCAGGAGCGCGGGTGACGCGACGGTCAGCCCCAGCTCGATCAGCCGCCGCGACCGGAACGGATCGGGTGAAACACCGCCTTGTGTCACGGGAGGCAAGCTGGTTGTTTCCTCCCTCACCGGGTCACATCCTGTTCCTGGCCATGCCGTGCCCGGTCGACCTCATCCCGCAGCAGTTCCCAAATCCGGGTGAAGAGTTGTCCGAACTGCGGGTTGCTCCGCACATCGGTGGTCCTGCGGGGCCGGGCAAAGGGGACGTCGATCACCGCGCGGACCGTGCCCGGCTGGGCGCTCATCACCACGATTCGGTCGGCCAGCGTAATCGCCTCGTCGATCGAGTGGGTAATGAACACGACCGTCTTGCCCGTCCGTTCCCATATCCGCAGCAGCTCTTCCTGCAGGAGATAGCGGGTCTGCTCGTCGAGCGCGCCGAACGGCTCGTCCATCAGCAGCAAATCGGGCTCGACAGCCAGCGCCCGCCCGATCGCCACCCGCTGCCGCATCCCTTCCGACACCTGGTGCGGGTACGACGCGCCGAACCGGGTGAGCCCAAGCACCGCGAGCAGGCGTTCGGTTTGCGCCCGGCGTTCGGCGGGGGCGACGCCCCCGATCCTGAGACCGTAGCCGATATTGTCCTCCAGCGTCAGCCAGGGAAAGAGACTTCGACCCTGGAACACCACAGCATTGGCAGGTGGGGAGCCATCCGGGCGAGTGACGGCGAGGTTGCCGCTCGTCGGCGCGTCGAGCCCGGCGAGCATTCGCAGAAAGGTCGACTTGCCGCAGCCCGATGGCCCGACGATCACGCAGAACTCGCCCGCCGGGATCGACAGCGTCAGCTCGCGGACTGCGTCGAGCGGTCCGCGTGGCGTCAGGAAACGTCTCCCGACACCACGCGCCTCCACTCGCGCGCCGGTCGTCACAGATTCCTGAGGGGTAAGCGTCATCTCGATGTTCAGCTTTGCTGCACTCCGTGATCCCTGGGAGCCATCATCCATCAGGGAAACTGTCCCAAGGCGGTGGGTGGCGATCATTCGCCCAGGAGCTGGTTGGCGCGATCGACGTACTGCGTGTCGACGAGGGACGCCGGGTCGAGGTCTTCATCGTAATCCAGTTGACCACGGTTGCGGAAAAACGTCTGCAGGAGCGCGATGCCGGCCACGTCGATCGCGCCGTCGGTCGAATAGACGGGCTTGACCGAGCCGGCGATCAGCGCCGGAGGCACCTGGGTGTACTTCTCGATGATTGCGAGATTGAGCGGGTCGTTGAAGTTCTCGGTCAGATCGCGGGCCGCCCGCAGATAGGCGGCGATGAACCCTGCTGCCGCCTCGGGATTGTCGGCGAGCCATTGCCCGTTGCCGAAGATCATGGTCGGCTGAATGTCCTGGACCGGGAAGTCGGCGAGGAGGCGGACCGCGAAGCCGTCCTGTTCGGCCTTGGTCGCGAGCGGTTCACCGATCATGGCCGCGTCGATCGCGCCGGATTCGAGCGCCACGACGGCATCGGGGAAGCTGAGGAACTGGAGGTCGACGTCGCCGATGGCGAGGCCGCCCGTGCGCAGCGCGGTGTCAAGCCAGAGCTCGGTAGCACCCGGCGCGTTGACCGCGACACGCTTGCCCCGAAGATCGGCAACACTGGCGATCGATCCCGATTCGCAAGCTACCTTCGAGATCATGAGCGGAGTGGCGACCGGGGACCCTTCGGCGTGTCCGGGAGCGATGATGCGGACCCCGAGACCCTGGCTGGCGGCGTTCCAGTAGGCCGGCCCGATCCCGCCAATCCCGAGATCGAAATCCCCGGTTGCCGTCAGCAACACCATGTCGGAGCCACCGGCGAGGCTTTCGAGCGTCACGTCGAGGCCGCGTTCGGCGAAATACCCCTTCTCGAATGCCACGAAGACTGGCGCGTAGATCGAAACCGGCACGTAGCCCATCGTCACGGGAATCGCATTCTCGGGAACCTCAACCGCCGGAATGACTGGCGCCGGCATGGCCCCCGGCGCGGGAGTGGCGGACGCCAGTGGCGCGCAGGCGGGCGCCGGGGTCTGAGCGGAAGTGAGCGAGAGTCCAGGGATACCGATCGCCAGCACCAGCGCGACCGTAACGATGAGGCAGCGTTGGAAAACAGGGAGCGACGCTCGTCGTCGAGTTCGCATGGCGGGACATCCTTCATTCAGGTCGACACGACGGGCCCCGTCGAAGACGCACCAGCGCGTCGCGAGGCATGGATCCATTGCCGTCAGTATACGCCTGCGAAGAGACATTGTGAAAAATTTCACGGAAGGAATGCCGTGCACTGGCACCGTCGTCGACCGGTGGAGAGCAAACCGTCAGTCGGCGGCGCGTGACTGAGTGATTCCGGCGAGTGGGAGATCCCCGGCGAAATGGCACTTCGCGAGCTGGCCGGTTCTTCCCGGCTTCAGCGGCGGTTCGTCGGTCCGGCAAACATCCTGCGCGAACCGGCAGCGGGGATGGAAGTAGCAGCCGGTGGGCGGGTTGGCGGGGTCCGCGATCTCGCCCGAGAGCTTGATCCTCGCCCGGGTGTTGCGGAGCCGAGGGTCGGGGATCGGCACCGACGAGATCAGCGCCTCGGTGTACGGATGACTCGGCTGCTGAAAGATCTGATCCGTGGCCGAGGTTTCGACGAGCTTTCCGACATACATCACCGCAACCCGGTCGCAGATATGCTCGATCACGCTCAAATCGTGCGAGATGAAGAGGTATGTCAGCTGCAGCTCTTCCTGCAAGTCCTCCAGCAGGTTCAGGATTTGCGCCCGGATCGAGACATCGAGCGCTGAGACGGCTTCGTCGAGCACGACGAGCCGGGGGTCGAGCGCGAGCGCGCGGGCGATCGAGATCCGCTGGCGCTCACCGCCGCTGAAGGCATGCGGGTAGCGGTGCATGTATTCCGGTCGCAAACCAACCTTGCGCAGGAGTTCGGCAACCCGGTGCTCGAGCGCCTTGCCGCGTGCGATCTTGTTGACCTTGAGCGGCTCGGAGATTGCCTCCATCACGGTCATCCGCGGATTGAGCGAGGAGTACGGATCCTGGAACACCATCCGGATCTCGCTCCGGATCGGTTTGAGTTCCCGGCTGCTGAGCCGGGCGAGGTCGACCGTGTGCCCGTCCTTGCGCTGATAGCGGATCGCCCCGCCGGTCGGTTGGGTGGCGCGCACGATCGAGCGGCCGGTGGTCGTCTTTCCGCAGCCGCTCTCCCCGACGAGCCCCAGCGTTTCCCCCGGCCAGATCTTGAAGCTCACACCATCGACTGCCTTGACCACGCCGACCTGGCGACGCATGGCGCCGGAGGTGATCGGAAAGTGCATCTGGAGGTTGTCGACTTCCAGCAACGGCTGGGTCGTTCGATCGTCGGGATGGGTGGAGCTCGCCTGGATCTCGCGAATCAT
>CADCWJ010000336.1 GCA_902806365.1 uncultured Thermomicrobiales bacterium | reverse complement strand
CGGCCTGCGCACCCGCCACGTCCAGCGTCCCCGCGAACAGCGACTGCAGCGCCGCGTTGGCGTCGGTGGCAAACGCTTGCCCGCCCGGTCCGTACTGGAGCGCGGTCGCATAGCGGCCCGCTTCGAGGTAGGCGGCGCGCTCCGGGAACAACTCCAGGAACTCGCCTTCGAGGGAAGGCAGCGCCGGCAGCGCCAGGCCCAGTGGCAGGGCACCGCGTGCGCCCTCGACGTTTGTCAGGTAGTTGACGAGCACCCAGGCCGCCTCTGGATTCTGGCTGCCCTGGAAGATCGAGTAGGAATTGGTGAAGGCGGGCGTGCCCTTGCCGCCCGGGCCGGCCGGCAACTCGGCGACCGCGAACGCCTTGTCCGGCGCCTGGTCTTCCAGCGTCGGGAACATCCAGTTTCCCTCGAAAACGAGCGAGGTCAGGCCCTGGACGAAGGCATCGCCCGGCCAGCCCGCTCCAATGTCGGCGGCGGTCGCCGAGAGCTGATCGCGATAGAGCCCATAGTAGAACTCCAGCGCCTCGGTCGCCTCGGGCGAATCGAGCGCGGTCGCGGTCACATCCGCGTTCGTGACCGAGCCGCCCGCCTGGAACAGGAACATCACGAACCGGTCGAACGATGGATCCAGGGCCAGAGCCGGGGCGCCGTTCGCATCCTTCAACGTCTGCAGGGTAGTCCGCAGCTCGTCCCACGTCGTCGGCATCGTCACCCCGGCGCTCGCGAAGGCGTCCGGGTCGTAGACCGCCCCCAGCGGCGACCAGTCCTTCGGCAGCCCATAGAGCCTATCCTGCCAGGTATAGGCTTCGATCAACGGCTGGTAGAACATGTCCTTGGTGATGCCGTCCTCGGCCATGAAGTCGTCAATCGGCAGCAGGACATCGCGGGACATGAAGTCCTGCGCGTACTCGTTCTGGACCATGAAGATGTCGGCCACGTTGCCGGCGGCGATATTGGCCTGGATGGTGACCAGGTACTCGGCGGCGACCGGCTCGTAGCTGACATTGATGTTCGGATACTTGGCGGCGAACCCTTCGAGCACCCTCCGCACATCGTCCTGCTGGATCTGGTCGCCGAAGCCCGTCAAGCGGACATCGCCGCTGGCGCGCTCGGCGATCACCGAGGGAGGCGCGACGGCGGCAGCCACCGGAGACGCGACGGGCGAGCCTACCGGTGATGCAACCGGCGAGGCGCCCGGCGTGGTGTCCTGCGCGAACGCGCCGGAGTGCGCTCCGAAGAGGCCGAGGCCACCAGCGGCGATTCCGCCCTTGACGACCGAGCGCCGGCTCGAACGATTCCGTGAGAACCGGGTGTAGTCCTGTTTCATCTTCCTGGTGACTCCTTCGTGTTGGTGAACGGCAGACTGGCAAGCGTCAGATCACTCACCAGGCAACGCGCATAATGGACACGCAGAGCCTGGCGTGACGTCTGTTCCGGACCGTTACCGATTCAGGCAGTATGGAATACAGTTCCGCGAACTGACCAGTCCTTCCCAATATGGATGCCACCGTAGTGCCGCTGCCAGGCGGGTCCGCACCCGACGCTGGCGTATTCGTGCTCACCGGGGAGCCCGAGAATCGCCGGGCCATGAAGATTCGCTCCCTTCTCTTATTGTCATTCCGAGCGGAGTCGAAGAATCTCCGCATGCGAATCTTTCCCGGCGAGGCGCTCGTCCAACCGGAACGTTGACGTTGGACAGACTACTGACCGACGACATCACCGTATCTGGCCACAGAGAAGGGGAGCACAAGATCAGGAAGGGAACACAAGGCACCTTCGAAATGGGTGTCCGGGTCGCTCCACAGCATGCGACATTCGAGAACAACCGCATGGCATGGATGAGGCCGACATGGAGGTAAATCAGGTCGAAACGTTCGCGGAGCTGGGATTCACGCACGGCATCGTGCACCGGTCCGGGCCGGACTACGATGCTGGACCGCTTCGGGAGCTGGTCCCTGGCGGGACCACCGGAACAAGGGATAGTTGGATGTTCCACATCTATCGAGTGAGGCCGTGACTCAATCACGGCCTCACTCGATCCGTCCGCGCACCGCTTCAATCGTCATGGCGGTGCACCCCGTACCGTGGGACAGATGTTCCCGCGATAAGCCCGAAAGGGTCGACGACGGGATGATTCCGACCTCTCCGGGAGTGCTCCCGGGGCTCAAGCTGGCAGTCCAGCGGCCTTGAACAGCTTCCTGATCGAGTCGCTCGTCTCCTGCGCGGCGGCAACCGGGTCCGTCTCGGCGAGCGTGTTGAGACGATCGTTGAACGGCTCGGCGATCACCGGTCCGTTGAACCCGAGCCGATCGAGCCTGGCGATCATCGCCGGCGCGTCGATCACGCCGCTCTCCATCGGCAAGAGCCGGGCGGAGTCGATCTGCTCGTCGATCTCGATTCCAGCCGGCGCGTCGTTGACATGCACCACCTGCACATCGTCCCGCGTGATCGTGTCGAGGTCGTCGATTGTGCCGTGCGCGGTGTAGTGGTGCCAGACGTCGAACAGCACCCCGACATTGCCGGTTCCAACGTCACGCCCGAGCTGGAGCATGTCCTTCATGCTGTAGATGAACTCGTGGGTGAAGCGGTTCCGGATGGTCTTCGGGGCGATGAACTCGATCCCGAGCCGCACTCCCGAAGCCTTCAGCGTCTCCGCAAACGGGCGCAGCCGTTCCAGGATGAACGCGTACTGCTCCTCATACGGGCGCTCGTTGTTGCCGGGCATGATCCCGGTCGTCGTGAACGGGTTGCCCAGCTCCACGCCCAGCTCGGCCAGCGGCTTGAGGGCTTCGAGGTCGGCGTCCCGCTGGGCGTCGTCCTGCCACCGCACGGGCGCTCCCCACCCACCGGGGCGCACCCCACGCGCCGAGAACAGCTCCTTGAGATGATCCACGCCCTGCTCGTCGGCGATCGCCTTGGCCGACCGGATATCGAACCAGACTCCGGCGAACCCCGTGTCCGCCGCCAGCGCGATCGATTCCTCAAGGCTGAAATCCTTGATCCCGATCGCCCCGGTCATCAGCGATACATACATGCCGTGTCCCTGTCCTTCCCGACTTCTCTTGTCGACCATCGTCGGCTCTACCGTGGGTTGCCGACTGATGTGGTGGGCGCTTCCCGCCGATTCATGACCGGCTGCAGCGCGTTGCGCTTCAGCCGGGAGATCGCCATTCGACTCCGCTGCGCTTCGCTCAGGCCAGGCTCTCGTCGCTTCGCTCCCTCCGACGCAGCTGCTGGGATGACAATATCTCTCGCCGCTACCCGAGCACCTCGTCCGGAACCTGGACGCTGTATGGCGTCGAGACCGCCGTCTCCCGTGCGACCGGGACACCGGCCGGATCCTCGGGCAGCGTCACGGTGGCGCCGAGCTTAGCGGAGAGATACGCGCCCTTGATGACCTGGAGCGTCCGGATCGTATCGTCGATCGGAGCGGCATTCGTCGCCCCATTCTTGAGGACTTCGATGAAGTGACCGATCTCCAGCGTGAACGTCGCCGGAGCCGGATATGTCCGCGTCGCCGGTTCCGGCCAGCGGTAGAGCTGGTGGCTCAGCGAGGTCGCGCTGCCGGCGATCGCCCCGAACTCCCCCTCGATCTCGAACTGACGCGCGCCAACGACGTCGAGCGCCCAGCTCGTCAGGATTTCCCCAACCACACCGGATTCGAAGCGGATGAAGACGTGCCCCGTATCCTCGGTCGGCAGATGGCTTTGCAGGAACCGGCTCAGGAATCCCGTCACCTCCACCGGGCGATCGCCCGAGGCGAGCGAGAGCAGCCGGTACGTGCTGTGGTAGCCGGTGTCGAGCAATTCACCGCCGCCGGACGTCCGCAGGTCGGCCCGCCAGCCACGCTGACCACCTCCCGTGGCCGACGCCTCCTTTGACCACGGATCGAAGGAGCGGCTCTGGAACACCTCGATCGTGCGGTACATGAACGGGCGCCCGATGAAGCCGCCGGAGATCAGGCGCCGCGCTTCCAGCAGCGAGGGGGTGAACAGGTTGTTGTGCGCACCCATGAAGACCACGCCGGTCGAGGCGATCGTCTCCCGGATCTTCGCCGCGTCGCTGAGGTTGGTGCAGAGCGGCTTCTCGCACAGGATCGCCTTGCCCGCCTGTGCAGCCTTGAGCACGGCGTCGACGTGGAGGTGGTGCGGCAGGCAGACATCGATTACATCGATCTCGGGATCGGCGACGATCGCGTCGATCGAGTCGTACGTCTTTGCGGTACCACCGGTGTGCGTATCGCTCATGTACCTGGCGCGGACGGTATCGACATCCGAATAGGCGGCAATCTCGGCATTCTGAGAAAATTCGTTCCAGCCAACGGAATGGAGACGAGCGATATTGCCCGCACCGAGAATCCCGACCCGTAGTGGTGAACCGGCGCGCTGAGAGCTCAAAACGGGTTCCTCGCTTTCCTGTCATGGTCAACCGCTCGTGCAAGCACCCTGCCCGCACCATGTCGCACGACTCGCTGGTCCGCGAACCGGCGCGACGGACTCGGGGCGCATTGTATCCGCGTCCCGCCCGAGCACAAGGGGGCCTCTGGTCATACCGCTGGTCGAGGCATGCACGGAACGCATGCATCGAAGTGTGGCGGGGTCAGGGGCGATCGCGGGCCATCTCCGCCAGCTTCGTCACGGTCCGCCAGTTCCGGCTCGTCGAGGTGACCGCCAGGGCGCGGTCGAATCCGTTGACCATGAAGATCGCGCCACTGACGCCGTTCGGGTAGGCGAGATAGATGTCCCGGCCTACAACCCGGTAATCGTCCGCGCCCCGCTCCACGTCCCGCAACGCCTCGACCAGCGCCGGGTCTGGCGTGGCGCCGAGGAAGCTGACATGGAGCGAGGTTGGTTCCGGCTCACGTTCGGGAAACGGATTGTTCGCCACGGTCGCGGCCATCTCCGCCGCACTCCGGACAACCACCGGAACGGGTTGCCCGATGGCCTCCCGCAGCGCCGTTTCGATATCCGCCACGATGGCGGCCGGATCGGTCCTGGCGGAGTCGAACACGACGTTGCCGCTGTTGACGTAGGTGCGCACGTTGGCGTGGCCCAGGCCGGCGACGAGCTTGCGCAGCTCGGCCATCGCGATCCGCTTGCGGGGTCCGACATTGATTCCGCGCAGCAGCGCGACATACGACGGCATTCAGGCACCCTCCGTCTTTAACGACAAACGCCGTGGGCGGTTGCCCACGGCGTTCGACTGGCGGCCTGCCCGCAGCACCGTGCCTACTGACCGAGTTCCTGGATCAGCAACGGCTTGATCTGCTGAACGTCCTGCACCGCCGTCTGCTGCAACTGATCGAGCAGTGACGAAACGTTCTGGTTGCCCTGGGCGTCGGCCTTGTAGGCCTCCAGCGCCGCAATACCTTCGAGCTTGTTATGAAGCAACGTCAGGAGATCGAACCCGAGGTTCGACACGCCACTTACCTGCTCCGACTGCTTCTTTGCCTGATCGGTCATTGAACCCATCCTCCTGCCAGGTACATGCGACTACTCGCTACAAGGCGGGACTTCCCGCCATTCCCCTGATGTACTCGCAGGCGCCGTGCCAGCCATGCCGCGCGCACGGCAACGGCCGGTAGTTGTGCACCACCGGCCGCTGTCAGGGGAATTCCGGTTTACCTGCTGGTTGCGCGTCAGTCGGCGACGATCGCCAGGTCCACGCTCTCGCGCGTCTCGGCCGGTGTGGTCCGGAAGTGCTCCATCGTCAGGCACTCGGTCGGGCACCAGTCGACGCATAGCCCACACCGGATGCAGCTTCGCTCGTCGATCACCATCGCCGCCGCGAACGGCCCCAGCTCGGCGCGGGCCATCTCGGCCAGCTCGACATCGTTGTCGATACTGTAGATGCGGTCCGGCGAGATCATCTCGATGCACTGATGGGGGCAGACATCGCCGCAGCTGTTGCAGAGAATGCAGCGGTTGCCATCGATGAAGATGTTGAGCTGGCACTGCAGACAGCGCTTGGCCTCCTCGAACCCGATCGACTTGGTAAAGCCGATCTCGGTCTCGAGCGTGTTGTCCTGGGTGCGCACTCCGCGCTCGGCGGCCGGCAGCATCGGCATCGCCTGGCGGCCGACGCCCGCGTAGTCGTCGCCCCAGACAAGGCGGCGGCTCATCGCCGTCATCGACCACTCGGCGACGCCCTCGGAAAGCAGGGGATTCGGCGTCGCGATGAACTCGGTCGGGACGCGCGTGATCTCCATCTCCTTCTTCTTGGGGAGGGTGCCACGCAGTTCCTGATCGATCAGCTCGGCAACCCGCTTGCCCTCACCGATGGCAGAGATGAAGTTGGTCGGGTTGATCACGTAATCGCCGGCGGCCCAGATGTTGTCGGCGTCGCTCTTAAGGTTCTGGTCGAGGATCGGCACACCCCGGCGGTCGGTGTTCGGGAACAGATCGCCAAGGAACCGGTTGTCCTGCCGCTGCCCGATCGCGGTGACGACCATGTCGCACTCGATCAGGAACTCGGAGCCTTCGACCGGCATCGGCCGACGACGCCCGGAGGCGTCCGGCTCGCCAAGCTCGTTGCGGACCAACTCGATCGCGCGGACCCGGCCCTGGTCGTCCCCGATGACCCGGATCGGCGTGACCATGTACATAATCTCGACGCCCTCGATCTCGGCTTCCTCCAGCTCGAGCTCCTCGACCGGAATCTCGTTGACCGTACGCCGGTAGGTCATCACCGAGCGTTCGGCGCCGAGCCGGAGGACCGTGCGCACGCAGTCCATCGAGGTGAAGCCGCCGCCGACGGTGACGACGCGACGCCCAACCCAGACATCCTTCTGCCCGAGCGACGTGTCTTCCAGGAACTGGAGCCCGGAGACCACGCCGGTCAGGTCCTCGCCGGGGACGCCCATTGTCTGCGCGGTCTGGCACCCGGCGGCCAGGATCACGACATCATTGTCGGCAGCCAGGTCGGCCAGGTGGACATCCTTGCCGACCTCGGTGTTGTAGTGAATGCGCACGCCCAGGTCGGTGATCAGGGCGACCTCTTCGGCGATCACGTCGCGCGGGAGGCGCCATTCCGGCACTCCCGTCCACATCACGCCGCCGGGCACCGGGAAGCGCTCGTAGATGTCGACCTCATACCCCTTGCGGGCGAGCGAGCGGGCGGCGGTCAGCCCGCAGACACCGGCGCCGACGATCGCCGCCGTCTTGCCGTTCGGCGGGGGGGCGAACTCGCGACGCGTCTCGCCCCGGAAATCGGCCGCGACGCGCTTGAGATAGCAGATCCCGATCGGGGCATCGACTTCCTTGCGGCGGCAGGCATCCTCGCAGGGGCGCGCGCACATCCGCCCCAGGCATCCGGGGAAGACGTTGTGCTCCCGGTTCAGCTCGTAGGAGTCGGCGTAGCGGCCATCGGCGATGAACGCGATGTAGCGCGAGATGTCGGTGTGCGACGGGCAGGCCGTCATGCAGGGGATGTTGTCGGAGAACCACTGGGGGTCGCCGGTGTAGATCGGGTAGCGCTTGCCGGCGCGGATCGTGTACGGAGAAAAGAAGGACGCATCGACGAACGCGAGCAGCCGGATGCGGCGGCTGTCCTCGACATCGATCGTGTCGAAGCCCTGGCCGAACACGCCGAGCGACGACAGCTCGCCGGTCGTCATCCCGACCTCGGACGAGTCCATCGCGCGGAAGCGGTCCGCCGGAGCGCCGCACGACGGGCAGGCGTCGGGCGGGGCGGCGCCTTCATGGATCCAGCCACAGACTTTACATCGGAACATGTGCGGATCTCCGGGCGAGGGTCAGTCTGTAAATGGTACCGCGGTCCATCCCGGACGACGTTCCGGAACCGGCCGACGGGTCACTGACCGGCTCCATTGCTCGCGCCCGTCAGATGTTCGAAGTATACGCGCCCGCCCGATCGCGACGACATCGCTGGAACGCCCAACCGGAATCACTGCAGGACCGGACCCGGACGATAAGGCAGGTGACAGCGGTTCCCGGAAGCCGCGATAATCGACACACGTTATGTGGGTGGATCGTACTCCAGCAGGTGCGTGGATGCCGCCCGACGCATGACTCGATCGCCAGAAATGAAGGCCCATCCGCCATGCCGACACCGGGCTCAACCGGTGCGCGAGTGCGGGCCATTATGGTTGCCCTCCGGAACGGCACCGGGACTCGCAGTGACGGACTGGCAACGTTTATCCCTCAGGCCAGCGGCTTTTTTGGCCGGAGCCGCGTGAAAGCCTCTGGTGCCGAAAGAGGAGCGCAGCCGAAATTCCGGGCATGTGCCTGGAACGCCCGTGACAGAATCCGACAGGACATCGAGACGGACCCGAACATCCCCATCTGCACAGTGATGATCCCGAAAGGGAGCGCGCGCACAACGATTATCCGGCAATCGTCTCCTGGTGGAGGCGGCCCATCATTTCGCTGACGAATGACAAGCCGGCTCTGACGATCCATTAGCCCATACCCGGTGCCGCCGCGCACGGGGTGCGATGCCCTCCGCATCGTCGTCCAGCGGCCATGCCGCTACCCCGGTCGCATCCCACCCTCACGGATCAGGGGAGCCAGGAGCCAATGGAAGAGTACCGGCTGATCGTTGACCTCGTGATTGCTCTGGGGGCGGCATTCCTGGGCGGGATCACGGCGCATCGCCTTGGCCAGCCCGTCCTGATCGGATACGTCCTGGCCGGCATCCTGATCGGGCCGAACACCCCCGGGCTCGTCGCCGACCATGCGAATGTGGAGATCCTCGCCAACCTCGGCGTGGCCTTCCTGATGTTCACGATCGGTGTCGAGCTGTCGTTTTCGGAACTGATGCGGGTGCGCCGGGTGGCACTCATCACCGGTGGTCTCCAGATACCCCTCACCATCGCGATCGGGACCATCGCCGGCATGGCAATCGGCTGGTCGTGGCAGGCGGCGGTGCTGCTCGGTGGCGGGTTCGCCATCTCCAGCACCATCGTCGCCCTGAAGCTCTCCGTCTCACGGGGCGAGGCAGACAGCCCGCAGGCGAGAACCGCGCTCGGCATCGGCATCGTTCAGGATCTGAGCCTGGTCCCGATGATTGCCATTCTGCCGGTACTAAGCGGCAACACCGGCAACCTGGCGCTGTCGCTGCTTCGTTCCGTGGGCACGGCAGCCATCGCCCTTGGCATCGTGATCGTGCTCGGCACGAGACTGGTTCCTCCGCTGCTCTACGTCGTGGCCCGCACGGGATCGCGCGAGCTTTTCCTGCTCACGATCGTGCTGATCGCGCTCGGCACGGCCCTGGCAAGCGAAGCCGCGGGCCTCTCGCTCGCGCTCGGCGCCTTCCTGGCGGGCCTGGTGGTCTCCGAATCGGAGTTCGACAGCCATGTCCTCGCCGAGATCATCCCGCTGCGCGACCTCTTCGCCACGCTCTTCTTTGTGGCCGTTGGCATGCTGCTCCAACCGGAGTTCATTGTCCGCAACGCCGGGGTGGTGATCGCGCTGCTCGTCACGCTCGTGATGGGTAAGCTGCTCATCACCGGTGGGGCGTTGCTGGCCGCCGGTGCGAATCACCGGACGAGTACCCTTGCCGCCGCCCTGCTGGCCCAGATGGGAGAGTTCAGCTTTGTGCTGGCCGGGGTGGGAATGGCTGACGGCATCATTCGCAGCGACCAGTACGGGATCTTTCTCGGCGTGGCGGTCGGATCGATCCTGGTATCCCCGGCCCTGCTTCGGTTCAGTCCGGCCCTTGTGGCGATTTCCGATCGCCTGCCCGGCGTGCGGTGGCAGGAGCATGCCCAGGTCGGTGATGCTTCGGCCCCGCCGGATACTCCGGGCCATGTGGTGCTCTGCGGGTATGGTCGTGTCGGTGCGGTCCTGGGGGACGTGCTCGACCAGCATGGCTTTCCGTATACGGTGGTGGAAATCAACCCCATGACCGTCCGTGAGCTCCGGGACCGCAACGTGCCGGCCTTCTACGGCGACGCCGGCTCCGATGCATTGCTGATTCGGGCGGGCATCGAGCGCGCACGCGTGCTCGTGGTCGCCGTCACCGACCTCGTGGCCGCCCGGGCCGCCATTCGCCGCGCCCGTGTCCTCAACCCCGGGATCACCATTGTCACCCGTGCCACGTCCCGCCATGAGGTCGATGTCCACCGGGAGGCTGGTGCCGACGAGATCATCCAGCCGGAGTACGAGGCCGGCCTTCAGTTCGTCCAGCATGTGCTGCGCAGAATCGGGATGTCCCCGGACGAAACGGGAGGGATCGTTTCCTCACGCCGTGCCACCCTCTACAAGGAGAGCGAGTCCCTGCCCTATGTGAGCAGACTGAACGATTCCTGAGACCTGCCGCTCACGGCCGAGAACCTGTGTGGCGGTTTCGCGTTCCGCACTGCATGGGCCGCCATCGGGGTCGGTGAGCGGCGAGAACGCGAATCAAGCGATTGCCAAATGTCGGAAAACTCCGGTTCCACGCCTGGACCAACCTTGAGTCCATCCTGAGCCAGCCGCGAGTCAATGCCAACCATCGCCTTTCGGGGGAGACGACATGCACCTTCACGGGGTTGAGCTCATCATCGTTCTGCTATTCATGGTCCTGGTGCTGGCGATCATCGCCTTCCGGCTGAACATTCCCTATCCGATGGTGCTGCTGGTCGGTGGTACCGTGGTCGCCTTCACCCCCGGCCTGCCGCGGGTTGTCCTGGACCCGGAGCTCGTCTTCATCCTCTTCCTGCCTCCGATCCTCTTCAGCGCCGCCTACTTCACCTCCTGGCGCGACTTCAAGGCCAACCGCCGTCCGATCGGGCTGCTGGCGGTGGGCGGGGTGCTGGTCACGATGTCGATCGTTGCCGTGGTCGCCCACTGGCTGATCCCAGGGGTCTCCTGGCCGGTCGCTTTCCTGATCGGCGCGATCGTGTCGCCGCCCGACGCCGTGGCGGCAACCGCGATCTTCCAGCGGCTCGGGGTGCCGCACCGCACCGTCACGATCCTGGAAGGCGAAAGCCTCGTCAACGACGCGACCGCCCTGATCGCGTACCGGTTTGCCATCGGCGCCGTGGTGGCGGGCACGTTCTCGATCTGGGACGCGAGCCTTCAGTTCGTGCTCGTCGCCACCGGTGGCGTGCTCCTCGGGCTGGCCGCCGGGTGGGTCATGGGGCACGTCATCCGCCTGATCTCCGAGCCAGCACTGTCGATCGCGGCGACCCTGATCTTTCCGCTCGGGATCTACCTGCTGGCCGAATCGCTGCATATCTCGGGTGTGCTGGCGACCGTGACCGCCGGGCTTACCTACAGCCGCCGCCAGTCCCTCTCCACCACGCCGAAAGAGCGATCCGGCGGCTTTGCGGTCTGGTCCACCGGGATCCTCCTGATCAACTGCCTCGTCTTCATCCTGATGGGGTTGCAGCTCGGCGAGATCGTCGACAGCCTCCAGGCACGCGAGGACAGGAACGGCGCGAGCCTCCTTGACCTCCTCGGGCAGGGATTGGCGATCAGCCTCGCGGTGATCGCTGCCCGCTTCCTCTGGGTCTACCTGTCGGCCTACATGTCCCGCCTTCTCAGTAGCAGCCTCCGCGCAGCGGAGCCCGTTCCTCAACGGAATGCGATCTTCGTCATCGCCTGGTCGGGGCTGCGCGGGATCGTCTCGTTGGCGGCGGCGCTGGCCCTGCCCCTGACCCTCGACAACGGCGAGCCGTTCCCGTTTCGCGAGGAGACAGTGTTCATTACCTTCGTCGTGATCGTTGTGACCCTGCTGGGGCAGGGGCTGCCGCTGCCATGGATACTGGAGAAGCTCGATTTCCACGACGACGGCAAGCTGGAGAGCGAGTTCATCAGCGCCCGGCGATTGGCCGCCAACGCCATCATCGACCGGCTCGAGGCGGTCGAGCACGAGCCATGGGCGCCGCTCGGGCACGTGATCGAGCTGCGAACGCGGTTCGGCCACTCCCTGGAACATCTGCCGGAATCGGGGCGGGTCGAGGATTACGATACCGACCACATCGAATCGCACAACCGCCTGCGCAACGAGGTCTTCGACGCCGCCCGCCACGCGGTGACCCAGGCCCGGAACCGGGGCGAGATCGGTGACGATGCGAGACTCCGGGTCGAGCAGGAGCTGGATCTGGAGTCCCTCCGCACCGAGTTCTAGCTGCTATCCCGGCGGTCGCCAGGCGACTGGTTCAACCCGGTAGCCGGCGAAGGGCAGGGACGAATGGTCAGTCGTCAGGCGCGCCAACCCTGCCCGGGAAACTGAGGGAATTCCTCGACCAACTTGCCCCCGCTGTCTGCTACTGGTAGCGGCAATTGCGTGATAGCATGCGAGGCACAGTTGGTGGCGAATCGGGCGGCGAAGCATGGGAGACGCCTGGTGCCATCACCTTCGATTTCGGTGGCGCATGCGCATCGCGAAGGGACATCACACATGGCGACCACACTGCAACCCGCTCGATCGTTCGGTGCAACAGGCGTGACCGTGCCCGTGATCGGGTACGGGACCGCGCCGCTGGGCAAATCCGACGTCTCTCGCGAGCATGCGGAGCGCTGCCTCAACCACGCCATCGATCGTGGCATCACCTATCTCGATACGTCTCCGGATTACGGTAGCGAGCCTCACGTCGGCGCCGTCATGCAGTCGCGCCGCGACGAGGTCTTCCTCGCCACCAAGGTCAACCGGCGCAGCCACGACGGCGTGCTGGAGGAGCTGAAGGAATCGCTGGACCGCTTGCAAACCTCGCATGTCGACCTTATCCAGGTCCATGCCGTCAATGCGTGGGCCGACCTGGAGCAGGTTCTTGCCCCGGATGGCGCCGTGGCGGGATTGCTGGAGGCCAGGAAACAGGGGCTCGTCCGCTTCATCGGGATCACCGGGCATGCCCGGCCCGAATTGCTGGGGTACGCGCTTGAGCATTACCCGTTCGACACCGTGCTGGTGGCGCTGGGCATGGCGGACCGGCTGGTCACCAGCCCCGAGACGTTCGTGCTGCCGCGTGCCGTGCAGCGGAACGTTGGCGTCATCGCGATGAAGGTGTTCGGCCACGGCACTTTCACTCGGCGGGGTTTGGCGCTCCGGTACTCGCTCGGACTGCCGGGCGTATCCCTGGCGATCCTGGGGATGGACAACGTCGAACAGATCGATGAAAACGTGGAACTGGCAGCGAACGTCCAGCCGCTAAGCCTGGATGAGGAGCAGGAGCTGGTGGCCGAGGTCAGGCCGCTGGTCGAGCGCGACGCGAACGACAGCCAGGAAGGCCAGGGCGACCTGTTCTGGCTGCACGACACCAAGGTGATGGGCTGGCAGGAGCAGGACGAGCCAGTGCTGGTCCGGTACTAGCGCTGACCCGACACGCAACGCTGATCGATCGGCGCCTGGGGCCGGGGCGCGACGCGTGATCGAATCCGACAGCGGGCCTCCCCAGGGGGAGGCCGGGTGCCTGAACGCGTGACCGTTTACGCCGCACGACTCGGCCACCTTGCCCCGGACCAACTCCAAGCTGCCGTCGACCGCTTCGAGCTCGGCGAGCTTCTCGCAACCCGGGAGATCCTGACCGGGAACTTCGGCCAGAACGTTCATCTGGTGACCACGACCGGCGAGTATGTGTTCCGGGGCAACCCGTTTTTCGACTGGCAGCTTCCCAAGGAACGGGAGGTCGCCCGGATCCTCCACGAACGCACGACGTTGCCGGTGCCCTGGCCCTACTACCACGAGCCATCGACCGGCCTGTTCGGCTGGGACTACGCGATCATGCCCCGCCTGCCCGGCGAGATGGTGAACGACGCGCCCGCGCCCGATCAGGTGGCGCTGGCGGGTACATTGGGCGAAGCGCTCGCTGGCCTCCAGGAGGCGACCTTCTACCGGGCAATGGAGTTCGAGCTGGGGGCCGGCGGATTCGTCCCACTCGCGGGTGGAGAGCGAGAACACCTGTCGCGCCGCATCGACCACAACCTCGCCCTCTCGATCGCCGCGTCGGACCGGACGAGCGACGCTGACGCGGCATGGGTTCGCTCGCTTCTCCAGGAGGCGGAGGCTGCACCCACAAACTGGGAGCCCTCGTGCCTGGTCCATGGTGATTTCACGATCAACAACGTGGTCGCCGCGCGTGGCTCGGATGGCTGGCGGATCACCGGGGTGTTCGACTTCATGACGGCTCGGACCGGCAGCTTCGAAGCTGACCTGTGCCGCCAATTCGCGCTGCATCACGAACGACTGCCAGCGGCGGCTACCGCCTTCCTGGACAGCTATTTCCAGTGTCGCCCGGCTCGACCCGGCTACCGCGACCGCGTCCCCCTCCTGGTGCTCGACGAGCGGCTGACGCTCTGGGAATGGCTCCAGCGGACCCATCCCGGCTGGTGGCAATCCGAGATCGGGCTGCGCGAGTGGGCCGAACCAGTGCTCGACGCGATGCTCGCCTACGCATAGGCGGCCAGGCTAGCCGT
>CADCWJ010000335.1 GCA_902806365.1 uncultured Thermomicrobiales bacterium | reverse complement strand
GCTTGCCTCGTCCACCTTCAATATGAGCGGCGTCCACCCCGGGCTGATGGACGGCTTCGGAGAGATGAGTGCCGACATGATGGTTGGCTCCCCCTGGCATGACGAGTACATGCGCATAGCGCCTAATCCGGACAACTTCGCCACGCTGTTCGCCAAAAAGACGGAAATGGACCGGGGGACCCAGGATGTGCCTGCCGAGGCGATTCAGGCGATCAAGGCGCCTACTCTGATCATCATCGGTGATTCCGATCTGGTCCGCCCCGAACATGCCGTGGAGATGTTTCGTCTGCTCGGCGGTGGCGTCTTCGGCGATCTGGCCGGCCTCCCCCAATCACAGCTCGCCATTCTCCCGGGCACAACGCACGTGTCGCTTGTGAGCCGCACCGATCTGCTGCTTGCGATCATCCCGCCGTTCCTCGACGCGCCCATACCGGCGAGTACATGATCGATCTGAGCTTACGTGTGTGTTAAGACAAAGGAGCCATCAGAATGATTCATACCACGAGTCTCGATCTGTTCGCGGGAATCCCGGTCGCCGACTACGCGGCGGCGCTGGCGTGGTACGAACGGCTGCTGGGCTCCCCGCCGGCATTCTTCCCAAACGACATCGAGGCGGTGTGGGAGCTTGCGGAGCACCGGTTCGTGTACATTGAGCATCGGCCGGAGCACGCCGGCCATGCCAGGCACACGCTCTTCGTCGATGGCCTCGACGCGCTCGTCGCGCAGATAGCCGATCGGGGACTCGACCCCGTGGAGCGGGAAACCTACTCCAACGGCGTGCGCAAGATCACGTACCGCGATCCCGACGGAAACGAGATCGGGCTCGGCGGCGCTCCGCTGTAACCAGCTTCCGGCCGAGGTGGCAAGGGGTGGCAGCTTTCCGGCAGCCCCCACTGTTCATGCCGAGAGGCTGCTGTCCCGCCGCGAAAGATGTCGCGGGCCTTGACCAGCTCGACGATCGGGAGATGACAACACGGGTCCCCCGACAGGCTGTACAGTACAATGTCCTTCCTGGGAACGTGCAACATGGAGGAAAAATCTTGACACAGCCGATCGCCCTGGTCGTCAGCGATGTCGATGGTACGCTTACCAATCGTGCGGGAGCAGTCAGTCCTGCCAATCAACGTGAGATCAGGCGCGTCATGAGCCGCGGGGTTCATTTCAGTATTGCCACGGGCCGGCCCACACGGGATCTACAACGGGTTCGTGAAGATCTCGACCTGGCGCTCCCGGTGATCGTTTCGAACGGAACGATGATCGAAGATCTGGCCACAGGAGAGATCATTCACAACCTGCAGATCGAGATATCGGTCATTCGTGCCGTGCTCGATCTGATCGTGAGCCATGATGTCGACGCGGTCATCTTAGATACACCACAGGGATGGATCTACCAGGTGCGCAATGCCACCGGCGAGCCCCCGCCCTGGATTATCAGCGTCGGCGATACGGCTCACCGCATCGACGAGTGGAACACCTACCTTGCCGAAGATCGGAGTGTGCTCAAAATCGTTGTCGAGGG
>CADCWJ010000334.1 GCA_902806365.1 uncultured Thermomicrobiales bacterium | reverse complement strand
CGGGCTCTACCACATCGCGATCCTCTACGCCCGGCGCGAGGAGCTGGCCGATGCGCTCCGCCGTCTGCTCCGTCACGGCGTCCCGCCGACGGGGGCCTCCAACCACGGCGTGAGCGAGGCGCTCTACCTCAACGACCCGGACGGCAACGGTGTCGAGCTCTACTGGGACCGCGACTGCGCCGACTGGCCGAAGGACGAGCAGGGCAACCTCGCGATGGTGACCCGCCCGCTCGACCTCGATGGCCTCCTCGCCCTGCCCGAGCTGACCTGATTAGGCGCCCTTATCCAAAGTCGATGAGGCGGCAATCGCCGGTCCCTGATCCGCCGGATCCCTTCACCCCCTTGACCCTGACGCAGCGTAAGGCCCTACCGTGGGCACGGTCGGGGTCGATCAACGACCCTGGGATCGTGCGGACTAGGACAGGGACGGCAATGGGCGAGACCACGACAACCGGGACGTATTCCGTTGGCGAAGTGGCCCGGCTCGCCGGGGTGACCGTGCGGACATTGCACCACTACGGCGAGATCGGGTTGCTGACGCCATCCGGACGCACCGGGGCCGGATACCGGCGGTACGGCGCCGCCGATCTCGACCGCCTGGGCCGGATCCTGTTCTACCGGGAGCTCGGGTTCCCGCTCGATCGCATCGCGACCTTGCTCGACGACCCTGCACGTGATCCTGTCGACCATCTCCGCCGCCAGCGCGAGCTGCTGGCGGAGCGGTTGCGACGGACGGCGGTGATGATCGCGGCGGTGGACAAGGAACTGGAGGCACGCATGACGGGGAACACCCTGACATCCGAAGAGAAGCTGGAGGTTTTCGGCACGTCATACAACGAGGAGTGGGAAGCCGAGGCCAGGCAGCGGTGGGGCGAGACCGATGCCTGGAAGCAGTCGCAGTCGCGCACGGCAGGCTTCACGAAGGACGACTGGGCTCGTTACGCCGCCGACACCGACGCGCTGCATGCCAGTCTCGTCGCGGGCTTCCGGGCCGGTCACGCCCCGGACAGCGCGGCGGCAATGGCGCTGGCGGAGGAGCACCGCCGGTGGGTGAGCTTGATGTGGGATTGCTCGCCCGCGATGCACCGCAACCTGGCGGACATGTGCCTTGCGGATGAGCGGTTCACCAGAACGTACGAGGACCTGGCACCAGGGCTGGCGCAGTGGCTGCATGATGCCATCCACGCCAACGCCGACCGCGCCGAAGGCACGCCCTGATCGACGCACACGACCGCCGCGACCGGACTCGGTCACGGCGGTCGTGTGGCCGGGAGATCTCGCCAGTCGCTACCAGGGGCGCTCGTCGCTCCGCAGGTCGAGCCAGGCCAGTTCGTCTTCCGTCAGCCGCCGGTCCAGCACCGCCGCGTTGTCGGCGAACTCGGCTCCGGTCCGGCACCCGACGAGCGCGAACACCTCCATCGGCTGGCTCATCACGTAAGCCATCGCGACCTGCGGGATCGACATGTCGTAGCGCTTCGCCGTCTCTTCGACCCGATCGAGTCGCCGAAAATTTTCCTCGCTGCAGTAGCTGGTGACGCACAGCTTGTCGAGGTACTCGTCGAACGTGTCGAGGTTGTCGCGCCGGAACCGGCCCGAGAAAAAGCCGCCGGCCAGGCTCGACCAGGGGAAGATCGGGATCCCGTTCTCGGCATACCAGTCGCGATCCGCTTTGCCGGGCTCGCCGGAAATGCTCAGGCAGCCTTCCCACGGTGGCTGGATCTGGACCGCCAGGCTGAAGTTCGGGCTGCTCACCCGGAACGGTTCCAGCCCGTGCTCCTTCGCGTAGTCGTTGGCTTCGGCGATCCGCGAGGCGGCCCAGTTCGAGCCGCCGAACACGCCGATCTTGCCCGCCTTCTTGTGCTCGTTCAGGACTTCCACGATCGGTCCGACCGGGACATCCGGGTTATCCCGGTGCAGCACGTAGATGTCGAAGAAATCGGTCCCCTGCCGCTCCAGCGATTCGTGAAGATCGGACGTGATGTCCTCCGGGGTAACCCGCACCCGTCCGTTGTAGGGGTGCGCGCCCTTGCCCAGGACCACGAGCTCGTCGCGTACGCCCCGGCTGCCGTACCAGCGCCCGAGCACCCGCTCGCAATCGCCATTGCCGTAGCCATGGGCGGTGTCAAACGTGCGTCCGCCCGACTCGTAGACGGCGTCGAGCAGGGCCATGCTCTCCGCCTCGCGATCGGAGGAGAGCGGGATGGTGCCCTGCACCAGCCGCGAGACCTGCTTGTCGACACCGGTGAGCGTTCCGTATTGCATGGCCATGGGATGTGGGTTCCTCCTGGAGAAGTGAGGCGAAGGGGGTGAGCCGTCTGCTGAAAGCGCGGCGACAAGCGTCACGCGCGCTGGGGTCAACACCGGGCGGACATACGCGGACATGCATCGTTTAGGGGGACATTTGCGTCATTGTCCGCTAGTCCGCCCCTACACCGGCGTCGTGATATCCGGTCGTTCGCTCTTGCCAGCGGCGGCAGAAGATCGCTTGCGGATGAATAACTACCCGGTCTCCTGCGGATAACGCACGCCCCATTGGGCGCGCAGCGAGTCCATCGTGTTCATGATCGTCAGCGATTCGTCGAGCGGCATGACCGGACTCTCGGTCAGCCCCTGCTGCAGGCAGTCCATGACGTGGATCGCCTCGAACTGGTAGCCGTTGCCTTCGTCCAGCGGGTACTCGTGACGCTCCGGCTCCTGGCCATCGACAGAGACGGTGAAGCTGGTCGGCTTGTGAAAGTCGTGGTCGATCTGGATTCGGCCCTGCGTGCCGACGATCGTCGCCAGGCTGATCGGGTTCGCGCGGATCGTGACCCCGACGCAGGCGACCGCCCTGGAGGGATGCAGCAGCGAGATCGCTTCCTGCTCGTCCACGCCCGTTTTGCCAAGGACGGCGACCCCGGTCACCTCGCTCGGCGCGCCGAGCACCATCGAGACGAACGAGAGCGGATAGACCCCGCCATCCAGTAGCGCTCCTCCCCCCAGTTCCGGGTCGTAGAGCCGGGAGGCAGGGTCGAACCCGGCCTGCCAGCCGATGTTCGCCGTGACCAGGGTGATGTCCCCGATCGCGCCGGACGCGAGCACCTCCCGGACCTTGACCATGGCCGGCCGGAACCGCGTCCACATCGCTTCCATCAGGAACACGCCCTTTGCCCGGGCGGCCTCGACCATCTCGGTCGCCTCGCCCACGTTGAGCGCGAACGGCTTCTCGCAAAGCACGTTCTTGCCCGCCGCAATGCAGGTCAGCGCGGCCTCCTTGTGCCCCGGGTGCGGAGTCGCGACGTAGATCACATCGACCTCGGGGTCCGCCGCGAGGTCGGCGTAGGAGGCGTGCCGCCGTGGAATGTCGAACCTGTCCCCGAAGCGATCGGCGGATTCCTGGCTGCGCGAGCCGACCGCGACAAGTTCCGCGCCGGGCGCCGAAGCGAGCCCGGTGGCGAACAGCCCCGCGATCCGGCCGGTGCTGAGAATCCCCCAGCGGGTGGTGTTGGCAGTCTCTGTCACGAGCGGTCGGTGTCCTTTCGTCCGTTTGGAATGCGTGTCTGGGTCAGTGCGGCCCGGCGGCTTCAGTGCCACAGGGTCCGCCGCCCTCGTTGGCATCGATCACGACCTCGTCGCCGGTGAAGGTCAGGATCGGCCGATACCATTCCGACATCCGCTCTGCCGAGCGCCCGATGTAGTGGCAGATGAAGGAGCGCCGGAACCGGTCCGTGGTCGTGTTTGGACCGGAACCGTGGACCAGCGTGCCGTTGAAGAAGAGCATGTCGCCCGGCTGCATGTCGACCGGAACCGGCGTCAGGCCCGGTGGCGGTGGAACGTACTCCCGCGTGAACGAGACCGACGCGTCCGCCTCTTCCGGGCAGAAGAGGTCCATCTTGTGCGTGCCGGGGACGACTTCGAGCCCGCCGTTGTCGCGATCCACGACATCGAGCGCAAGCCAGGCCGCGATGCAGGTTCCCGGCTCGACGTTCAGGTAGAAATTGTCCTGGTGCAGGGCCTGACCCCGGCCGGTCGGAGGCTTGAAGTAGAGCATGCTCTGGGTCGCCAGCGGCTCCTCGCCGAAGAGATCCGTCAGGATCGGCTCCAGCCGGGGATCGAGCAGGTAACGCCGCGCGACCTCGTTGAAGCGGTGCGGATGCATGATCCGCGGGTACATCTTCAGCGGATCGCCGTTCGCCTTGGCCTCCGGCACCGGGTTGAAATAGCCCTTGACCGGTCCGTTGCGATGCACCTCGGCGAATGTCTCGTTGAGCAGCGCAACATCTTCCGGCGTGTACAGCCCCTCGATCACGAGATGCCCGTCATGCTCGAACCGCTCCAGTTGCTCGGCTGTGAGATGACCTGCCGCTCTGGTTGTCGTCACCATGTCGCTCGCCTTTGCATATTACGCTGAGGAAAAGCATGCCTGTAGTCTGGTGGTTGACCGCGCAAATGCGCGGCCACCGTCCGGATTCGTCACGGTCATCATAGTGAGCGCCCGTCAACGTGCAAGAGGTGTGGGCTGTCCCGTTGTTGCACCAGCATCGCACCGACGAGCCGCACGAAGGTATCCCAAATCCGCGTGGACCTGGTTGGGGAATGTCTCCACAACGTACCCGGCACGTTCCAGAAAGCGAACCAGATCGTGATGGGTGTGCGAGGTGAAGTCGTCGTGATATTCCAGCACTATCCTGGCGATTCGCTTCAGTACCCAGTGCGGACTGTTGAGCAGGATGTCGTATTCCATGCCTTCGCAATCCAGCTTGACGAGGTCCAGGGAGTCAAGCCCGAACCGCGTGACGAGATCCTCCAGCGAGACCGACGGCACCACGCGTTCAGGAGTTTCCATTGCGGCGGATGCGTACCGGCTCTGAACATGCGACGGCTCGCCACGGCCCGGTTCGAGGACCAACGCGCCCGTTACCGAGCCGACCGCTTCACACACCGCAACGACATTGGTCAAGCCGTTCTGTCGCGCGTTCTCCTCCAGCAGTGCGAACGACCCGGCGAACGGCTCAAAGGCGTAGACCCGGTTGGCGGGGTCTGCGCGAGCGGCGAGCATGGCGAACTCCCCCAGGCCCGCGCCAATGTCCAGCACCGTCCAGCTGGATTCAAGATTGAATCCAAACCGCTCGTAAAAGCGATCCGGGACGGCTTCCTTGACGCTCCAGATATCCCCCGCACCCCGCACCGTGAACGTGAGCCCACTCGTGCGCTCCCGGATCGTCGCCGGGCCCGTTGAATGTTTCCCAGTGAACATACCCACGACCCGCAGCGGTGGATCGAACGCGGTCAGCAAGGTCGCGACCGACGCGCCATAGTACCGGTACTTCAAGAACCAGCGCCGGAGACGTTGCGGGACCGAACCGAAGTGCCGGACCGACCGGGTTGGACGGTACATTCGCCAAACCCTCCGCCTGATGGTTGCCACACGGTGAGTGAAACGCGCTGTCCATGCTTGTGTTATGCGTCATATTACGGAAGCGACTCACGCGCGCAACGCTCCAACCAGGTGCCCAGGAGCATCTCAGGTGTCAGAGCCCGGGTATGGGCACAAATGTCCCCGGGAACCGGACGTACCCGATAAGGTCAGGAATCCGGGTCGCATGGCATCCCCGGTTCCTGACCTGGTACTCCCCGGGGTGCGGCCGCTGACGGTCAATGCCCATTCGCCGACGTGCCTCATCCACGCCTGTCATCCAAAAGCAGAATCCGCACATGAACTCACTTGAATCAATCAATGCGTCGCTGCCCGATGCGGTCCGGGCAGTCGTCACTATGTCGCTCGCCCTTGTGTCGTGTGTGGGAAAAGCATCCCTCGCTGGAGACTGCTGTGTTCATCGCACATGTTGCGTCATCATAGGGGAGCGACCGCAGAGCGCAACCCCACGGTTGGATCGCGGGAGGAATGTCGGTGACGGCACCATGTGTACCACTGGTCGTCTCGATCGTCGGTCCATCCGGCGCGGGCAAGTCGCAACTCGCCAAACGGACCCAGTCGGTACTTGGTGACGACATCTTCGCCCGGATCCCGACCGACTACTTCTTCGTGCCAAGGCCGTCCAACATGCCGCTCACCACGTTCCTAAAGCAACCGCTCCGGTACGATTGGGAACTGCTGCGATCCTCGCTGCGAGAGCCAATCGGCACCCCGGTGGAAACGCCGGATGCAGATTTCGCCGGCTTTTCCCGAATCTCGGATGCGGGCGGACTTCCGTTCACCATCCGCCCGGTGATGATCACCGACGCGATGGCCCGCTTCCCTGATGCCGACCTTCTCGTAATGCTCGATGCACCCGGTGGGGTCCGGCGGGATCGGATCGAAGCGCGGGACGTTCGCTGGGGTACCAGTGTGCTTGTCAACTGGGAGCATCTGGAGATGACCTGGACGGAAAGTCGAGCTGGCCTTCCGGCACCCGACTTGACGCTCAACGGCAGCCGGTCGCTCTCGCTCAACGCCGATGCGCTCGCGCGCCTGATCCATTCGCACCGTGCGCCCGCGAATACCACTGACGGGTTTTCCTGATGCCCGTATTCTTCGTCACCTGAAACCTCAGCGGGGACCGGCACCATGCGACCTGACTGCGCCCAGATGCTTCGACTTCGCTCAGCATGACGGTAGAGAAAGGCGCGGGATGACGAACGCGGCAGTACACCAGCGAGGACAGCGCGATGACGGCTGACCGTGCGCGGCGCGCTGCCGAGAGCCCTCGACAAGCTCGAGATCACGAGGATTGGTTGCCCGATGCCGTGCGGGAGATCGTCGCCGCGTTCTCGGCGCGCCCGGAAGTCACCGCGATCGCGCTCGGTGGCTCGGTCGCGAGCGGGGCGGTCGACGTGTCATCCGACCACGACATCTACATGTTCACGACCGCACCCATTCCTCACGAGGTTCGTCGCGACCTCGCCACCCGGTTCGACCCGGCGCCCGAGATCGGCAACGGCTGGTTCGGCGAGGGGGACGAATGGAGCGATCGCACCCAGGATGTCGCCTGCGATCTCATGTATTGGGAACGGGACTGGTTCGAGGGGCGGCTCCGGGACGTGATCGAGCGGCACCAGCCATCGCTCGGATACACGACCTCGTTCTGGTTCACGGCCCGTCATGCGCTGCCGCTGTTCGATCGGGACGGCTGGCTCGCGGACATGCAGGCGCTCGCCGCGACGCCGTATCCCGAGGAGTTGCGCGCCGCCATCATCGCCTGGAACCGGCCGCTCTTGCGATCCACCCGTTCGTCGTACCGGCACCAGATCGAGCTGGCAATCGGGCGCAACGACCCGGTGAGCGTCAATCACCGGATTGCGGCGCTGCTCGCGAGCGCCTTCGACATCGTGTTCGCGATCATGCGCGAGCCGCATCCCGGCGAGAAGCGGCTTCTGGATCATGTCGTCCGGCTCGGACCCCCCGTTCCGGAGGAGTTCGTGCCGTTGGTGCGTCGCCTGCTTGCGGCGTCCGCCGATCCGGTGGGCCGGGGAGTGCTGAGCGCGACCGACGAGCTGTGCGATGTCGTGGATGAGGTCGTTTGCCGGACCGCGCTCGGTTGAACGCGAAACCGGCCGCTCGCCAGGCTGGGGACTGGCGCGCGACCGGTTTCCACCGGGGCCGGATCGGGTAGGGAAGGGACCGGTCCCGGTGTCGTTCGATCAGGTGTGTCAGCCCGTCGCGACGTTGCGCTGGCTGACCTCTCCTCCCGATCTGTTCCCAGCTTAGATGAGCAGATGCGCAGGATCATCCGTAAGAATACGGAATGGCGCTACGTAGACGCGGGCGACGCGACAACGATGCGACTGCGGTGCAGGAGCGGGACCGTCTGCCGCGACCGCCTACAGCGTGATGATGTGATCGGGCGGGTTGCCCGCCAGCGCGCCGTAGAGATCGGGGAAGCACCCGACCGCGACCCCCTCGACCGTCCCCTTCGCCGTGTAGCTGCCAGGCTCGCCCTCGGCAAGTCCCCGTTCCAGCGCGCACTGGTCGCACAGCATGAGCAGGATGCCATGCTCTTTCGCGACTCTGGCCAATCGCTCTCCCATCGGGTCGCCGCTCCGAAGAGCATAGGTGTTGTCGTCGAAGAACATCATCCCCACGACCTCAACTCCATGCCGCTCATCTTCGAGCTGGGGCAGGATCATCCTACCGAGCTTGTAGCTGGCGGTGTTCCCGGAGGTGCTGAAGACATACGCGACCTTCATGACCTGGTCTCTCCTTGTGGCGCATCGCACCGTCGTGACGGCTCGATCAACCCTCACGCGTGCACTGAAGCCTACCGCGACCCTGCCTGCTGGATCATCGGACTGGCATGATTGTCGTCACTCATGCGATACCCTGACCAGCGACCAGTCGTGACGATGAGGAGCAATCGATCGTGGAGCGAGCGAAGGAGTCGTCGGAGGCACCACCCGGAACGCCGGCGAGAGACAGCCATGCCGACCTTCTGCGGCGGCACAGGGAAAGCCTTTTCCCCTCGGTCGCGCTCTTCTACGACGAGCCGATCGAGCTCCGGCGGGGTGAGCGGCAGTACGTCTTCGACGCCGACGGCCGCCAGTATCTCGACTTCTTCGGCGGTATCGCGACCATCTCCAGCGGCCACGCGATCCCCGAGATCAACGATCCAGTCAAGGCGCAGATCGACCGGATCGACCATTCCTCGACGCTCTTCCTGATCCGCTCCCAGATCGAACTCGCCGAGCGGATCCGGGCGATGACGCCCGACTCGCTCGACAAGGTGCTGTTCGTCAACAGCGGGACCGAGGCCAACGAGGCCGCCTTCCTGATCACGACGCTGCACCGCAACTCCAACGAGCTGATCGCCCTCCGCCACTCCTACCACGGGCGCTCGTTCGCGACGATCAACGCCAGCGGGCAGACACCCTGGCGCTCTTCGACGCTCTCTCCCCTTCACGTGCAGTACGCGCACAACCCCTATTGCTACCGCTGTCCCTGGGGCCTCAGCTACCCAGGCTGCGATCTGCGCTGCGCCGATGACATCGAGCAGCTCATCACGACCACGACGAGCGGGCACCCGGCGGCGTTCATCGCCGAGCCGATCCAGGGCGTGGGTGGGTTCATCACCCCGCCGCCAGAGTATTTCATTCGGGTCGGAGAGATCCTTCAGCGCCACGGCATCCCGTTCATCGCCGATGAGGTCCAGACTGGCTGGGGTCGCACCGGGGTAGCCGATTTCGGCTTCCAGGCGTACGGGATCACGCCGGACGTCGTCGTCTTCGCCAAGGGGCTCGCCAACGGAATCCCGATTGGCGGCCTGATCGCGACCGACGAACTGGCGTCATCGATCCGCTCGCTCAGCTTGTCGACCTTTGGTGGCAACCCGGTCTCGACGACGGCGGCGCTGGCGAATCTCAATTACATCGCGACCAACAACCTGCGCCGCAATGCCCTGACGGTCGGCGCGCATCTCAAGGAGCGCCTTTTCGAGCTGTCCGACCGGCACGCGGCGATCGGCGACATCCGGGGGATGGGCCTGATGGTCGGGATCGAGCTGGTCAGGGACCGGGCCACGAAGGAGCCGGCGCCGGAGCTGCTGAAGGCGGTTCAGGAGTCGTGCAAGCGGAACGGCCTGATCATCGGGCGAGGCGGGCTCTACGCCAATGCAATCCGGCTCTGCCCGCCGCTGATCGCCAGCCGAAGCGATATCGACAGCGCGATCGATATCCTGGACGGCGCCTTCACGGATGTTGGCGGGATGGCCTGAGTGGCGGGTCACGATCAGCCGCTCCCAGGTTTGTGACAATATGGAAATGGCTTCACAAACCGAGTCCGATGCCGTACCATGACAATGTAATGAATGTACGGACATGTGTTTTGCCAGATCGGGAAACGCACGGTATAGTGTGTCGGGCGTGACGAGCCACTCAATCAGACAACTAACGCAGGGGCCCGTGGTCGCCGGGGGGCGATCAGGGGAGGGGAAGGTTTGAGCGAGGCCACGCTGATGTAACAATCAGCGTGGCCTTGTTCGATTGATGCGGGCCTCGCGTGTCAGTCCTGGGTCGTGATTCCTCCCAACGGTCGGTTGGAGCAATCACGCGCTTATCACCTCGCGCCGGCATTGAGAGGCGTCGGGGTCGCGCCGATCTGACGCAGCAATGTGGCGGTATCCAACACCCCGTGATGCTCGGCGATGTTGCCGTCGCT